>JAEUNU010000235.1 GCA_016789125.1 Zoogloea sp.
GGCGGGCGCGGCATGAACGTGACCGTGCCGTTCAAGGTCGAGGCCCTCGCGCTGGCCGACACCCTTACCGAGCGGGCGCGCCTCGCGCAGGCGGTGAACACCCTGCGCTTCGACGCCGACGGCATCTTCGGCGACAACACCGACGGCATCGGCCTGGTGAACGACATCCAGCAGCGCCTGGGCTTTGCGATTGGCGGCAAGCGGGTGCTGATCGTCGGCGCCGGAGGCGCGGCGCGGGGCTCGGTGCTGCCCCTGGCCGAGGCCGGGCCGGCGCGGCTCGTCATCATCAACCGCACCCAGGCCAAGGCCGAGGCGCTGCGCGAGCAGTTTGCCGGCGTGGCGGCGCTCGACGTCGAGCCCTGCGACGGGCTGGCCGGGCAGTGCTTCGACCTCGTCATCAACGCCACCTCGGCGGGCCTGCACGGCGAGAGTCTGCCGCTGCCGGCGGGCATCTTCGCCCCCGGCGCGCTGGCCTACGACATGGTCTATGGCAGCACCGAGACGCCCTTCATGGTCGCCGCCCGCGCCCTCGGAGCGAGCCGGGTGTCGGACGGCCTCGGGATGCTGGTGGGCCAGGCGGCGGAATCCTTCTTTTTGTGGCGTGGCGTGCGCCCCGACACCGCGCCGGTGCTGCAGATGCTGCAGGGCGCCTGACGCGCGCGGTCTTACATTTCAGACAAGGGGCAGCAAGCCGACCATGGACGCATCGAGTTTCCTCATCGCCGTCGCGCAGATCATCATGATCGACATCCTGCTGGGGGGCGACAACGCGGTGGTCATCGCCCTGGCCTGCCGCCGCCTCCCCGAGGCCCAGCGTGCCAAGGGCATCTTCTGGGGGGTGGTCGGGGCGATCGCGGTGCGCATCGTGCTGATCTTCTTCGCCGTGCAGCTGCTGGCGCTGCCCTGGCTCAAGCTGCTGGGGGCTGTGCTGCTGGTGTGGATCGGCATCAAGCTGCTGCTGCCCGAGGACGACGACGCCCACGAGGGCATGGCGGCCAGCGACAACCTGTGGGGCGCGGTGCGCACGGTGATCGTGGCCGACGTGGTGATGAGCCTCGACAACGTGATCGCGGTGGCCGGCGCGGCCCACGGCAACATGGCGCTGGTGGTGTTCGGCATCCTGGTGAGCGTGCCGATCATCGTGTGGGGCAGCCGCTTCGTGCTCAAGCTGATGGACCGCTTCCCGGCGGTGATCACCCTGGGCGGTGCGCTGCTGGGCTGGATCGCCGGCGGCATGGCGGTGTCCGACAGCGCCGTGGCGGGCCATTTCGGCGCGCTGCCGGGCTGGCTCAAATACGCCTGCGGCGCGGCCGGTGCGGTGCTGGTGGTGGCGGTCGGCAAGTGGCTGGCCCACCGCCATGCGCGCCGGGCCGAAGTGATCGAGATCAGCCTCGACGCCCCGGCGGCGTCGGACAAACAAGGCGGGCAAGCATGATTACGACTCTGATTGCGGTGGATGGCTCGGACCACAGCCTGCGGGCGGTCGACGCGGTGTGCCGGCTGGCGGCGGCCGGGCTGGCGATGGACGTGCATGTGCTCAACGTGCAGATCCCGGTCGAGTCGGGGCATGTGCGGATGTTCATCGAGGCCGACGCCATCGAGGATTACTACCGGCAGGAGGGCCTCGTGGCCCTCGCCGAGGCCTGCGCCCGCCTCGACCGGGCCGGCGTTAAATACACCCGCCACCTGGCGGTGGGCCATGTGGCCGACACCATCGCCCATTACGCCACCCGGCTCGCCGCCGAGCAGGTGGTGATGGGCTCCCACGGTCGCGGGGCGCTCAAGCATGCGCTGATGGGCTCGGTGGCCACCGACGTGCTCCGCCGCGTCGACGCCCCGGTGACGCTGGTCCGCTGAAGCGCAGTCGCGGGTTTCCCCGACAGCGGACTCCACGCCTTCCTGTCAAAATACGGGCTTCCCGTAGTGGCTGGCCCTCGACCGAGGCGCTGGCGTGTGCGGCTGACTGATCAGCCCGGTGGAGTTCCCATGCATCGTCTCGCGTTCTTTTTACTGCTGTCACCCCTGTCGGCCCTGGCTGCCGGCGACATCCCCACCGTCGGGGGGATTCCCGTCGAATTCATCCTGTTTGCGCTCACCCTGCTCGGCGTCGCGCTGTTTCACCACGCCACGCTCTACGTGGCGCTGGGCGGCCTCACCGCGATCAGCGCCTACAAGATCGCCGTTACCGGCTTCAAGACCGGCGTCGGGGTGGCGGGCTTCATCGGCCACCTCGGCCACGAGTGGGTCACCGTCGCCAACCTGTTCTGCCTGCTCACCGGCTTCGCGCTGCTGGCGCGGCATTTCGAGAAGAGCCACGTGCCGGTGATCCTGCCGCGCTTCCTGCCGGCCGACTGGCGCGGCGGCTTCCTGATGCTGGTGATGGTGTTCATCATCTCGAGCTTCCTCGACAACATCGCCGCGGCGCTGATCGGCGGCGCGATGGCTCACCAGCTGTTCCGGGCCAAGGTGCATGTGGGCTACCTGGCGGCGATCGTCGGGGCCTCCAATGCCGGTGGCTCGGGCTCGGTGGTGGGCGATACCACCACGACCATGATGTGGATCGACGGCATCAGCCCGCTGATCGTGCTCGACGCCTACGTGGCGGCCGCTGTCGCGCTGGTGATCATCGGCTACTTCGGTGCCAAGCAGCAGCACGCCTACTCGCCGATCATCCACCACGTGCACGAGCACACTCACATCGACTGGGGCCGCCTCTTCGTGGTGGGCACCATGCTGGTCTTCGCGGTGGCGACCAACATCGTGATCAACGTCAATTACCCCGAGCTGGCCGAGCATTTCCCCTTCATTGGCGTGGCCGTGTGGGTGGCGATCATGATCACCGTCGGCGTGCGCCGCCACGACTGGGAGGTGCTGCCGGAAACCATCAAGGGCTCGGTCTTCCTGCTCTCGCTGGTGCTGTGCGCCTCGATGATGCCGGTGGACAAGCTGCCGCCGGCCTCGTGGGTGTCGGCGCTGGCGCTGGGTTTCATCTCGGCGGTTTTCGACAACATCCCGCTCACCGCGCTGGCCCTGCGCCAGGGCGGCTACGACTGGGGTGTGCTGGCCTACGCAGTGGGCTTCGGCGGGTCGATGCTGTGGTTCGGCTCGTCGGCCGGCGTGGCGCTCTCCAGCATGTACCCCGAGGCCCGCTCGGCGGTGCAGTGGGTGAAGCACGGCTGGCATGTGCCGGTGGCCTACGTGGCTGGCTTCGCGGTGCTGATGGCCGTGCTCGGCTGGCATCCGGATACCGGCCACAAGGCGCCGGCCGCGCCGCCTGTGGCCGCTGCGCCGGCCCACTGAAGCGGCCGTCCGTCAGCAGGGTTTTCGATCCCCAGGCCGCTGTCCGGCCCGCCTAGCGGGTGAGGCAGCGGCCTCTTCTTTCCAGCCAGTACACCGCGTCGCCCACCACGGCGATGCTGCCCGAGATCACCAGGCTGGTGGTCGACACCGCGCCGGCGATCACCAGCAGCTCGGCGCAGCCTTCGTTGCGGCAGCTACCAAAAGCCGCGATCTGGTAGGCCTTGAGGGTCATGTGGCGCTGGGTGATGCCGCAGTCCGGGTCGTAGCGGGTGGTGGTCTCGGGCAGGAAGACGCAGGCGCCCAGGCTGGCGGCGAGCAACGCTGCAGCCAGCCGTTTGCCGGGGCGCCGCGGGCTCATGTCTTGGCCGTCCCTTCCGAGGCCTGTCGTGCGCATGGGGTGATCCGGATAGGGCGGCTCACAGGTGCTGCGACAGGAACTCCAGCGTCAGGCCGTGGGCGAGGGCGGCGGCTTTCTGGGCGTAGCTCGGCCGGCCCCAGCAGTTGAAGCCGTGGCTTACGCCCGGGTAGTCCAGAAAGACGGCCTTGCCTTGATCGGCAAAGGCAGCCTTGATCGCGGCCACCGCATCCGGCGGAATCAGCGTATCGAGCGCCGCGTGGTGGAACAGGATGGGCATGTCGAGGCGCGGGGCGAGCGCGAGATGGCCGGCGATGCCGCCGCCGTAGTAGCACACCGCCGCGTCGGCCTGGGCGAGGGCCGCCGCGCGGAAGGCCATCTGGCCGCCGAAACAGTAGCCCAGCGTCGCCACCCGGCCGGTGACCTCGGGCCGCGCGCGCAGCAGGCCGACCGCAGCGGCCACGTCGGCCGCCGCCTGGGCGCCGTCCACCGTCTGCAGCAGCTGACGGGCCCGCGCGCTGCCGGCTTCGTCGTAGGCCAGGTCAACCCGCCGCTCCAGCCGCCAGAACAGGTCGGGCGCCAGCACCACGTAGCCGTCCTGCGCGTACTGGTCGGCCACCGCGCGGATGTGTTCATTGACGCCCCAGATCTCCTGGAGCAACACGATCCCCGGCCCGCGGCCGGTGGGCGGCAGCGAGAGGTAACCGGAAAAACCGTCGGCGGTGATGTCGATCCAGTGGGCGGTCATGAGGGGCTCCGGGGGAGAGGGGAGAGGGGAGAAGGGAGAAGGGAGAAGGGAGTTTAGCGGGAAGGCGTGCGTTGGGTGATGTCTGTGTAGTGGTCAAGTGTAGTGGTCAAGTATTTTCGGACACCCCGATAGGGTGTTTTGCTGCCATGTCCCGCTCATAAGCGGTGGGCGACAGATAGCCCAGTTTCGAGTGCAGCCGCACGTTGTTGTAGAAGCCGACGATGTACTCGGTGACGT
>JAEUNU010000280.1 GCA_016789125.1 Zoogloea sp.
CCTGATCCCGGGCACCGAGTTCGAGAACCTCTCCCTCGAAGAGATCGTCAAGAAGGCGCCGGCCGGCGGCGTTTACAACAACGCGGCCCAGGTCTGGAACCACACCTTCTTCTGGAGCTGCATGAAGCCGAACGGCGGCGGCGCGCCCACCGGCGCCCTGGCCGACGCCATCAACGCCAAGTGGGGCTCCTTCGACGAGTTCAAGAAGGCCTTCCAGGCCTCCGCCGTGGGCAACTTCGGCTCTGGCTGGACCTGGCTGGTCAAGAAGGCCGACGGCTCCGTCGACATCGTCAACATGGGCGCCGCCGGCACCCCGCTGACCACCGGCGACAAGGCCCTGCTGTGCATCGACGTGTGGGAACACGCCTACTACATCGACTACCGCAACCTGCGTCCGAAGTTCGTCGAGACCTTCCTGAACAGCCTCGCCAACTGGGACTTCGCTGCCGCCAACTTCGCGTAAGTTGCAAAGGCATCGCCGCGTGAAGGCCCCGTGAGCGAGGCCGGAGCGCTGAAAACAAAGGGGAGCCAGCCGGCTCCCCTTGTTGTTTGTGGGTGCGGATTCAGCGGCAGGCTCCGCCCACTCGGGGCCGCGGCCCTCCCGTCAACCGGGGGCGCTCCTCTAGGCCGGCTGTGCGGCGACTGCGCGGCCGCAAGCACATGCCCCTTTCCAGGCGCCACGTTCAGGTCATCCACGCCGGCGACGCGGCGGCACATGCGGGGCAGGCCGGCTCGCGGCGGGTCGTCATTCGCCAGGTGCCGTGGGTTTCCCGGAAAGTCGTGGCCGGGCGGGCAAGGCAGAAGGGGCACAGGGCCACCGGCGTCGGCGAGAAGCGCGGCGCCGCGTCGTTGATCTCGGCCACCCGACTGGGCGCCACCCCGAAGCTCTCGCTGAGGCGGGGCGATATGACCACCCCGTGCAGCTGCGCCCTCAGCGCGTCCCAGCGCTCGCGCAGGACATCCCAGTTGCGTTCGTCGTAGGTACCCCGGAACACCACCGGCCGCACCAGAATGCGAGGCCACGGCGCGTCGCCGGAGCCCTGGCCGAGGCGCTCGCCGAGCTGCCGCTCCCACAGGCTGTCGACCCGGTCCACGCGGCCGATCTGCTGCTCGACGACGCCGGGGTTCCACTCCGGATGGAGCAGCACCACCGTCCTGCATGCCCGATGCAGGTTGAGCCCCTCCCGCCCCACCAGCGACTGGGCCACCAGCACCCGCGGGTGGCTGCCGGGCCGGTTGAAGGCCAGCTGCAAGAAGCGCCGGGTCTGGGGCTCGGTGCCGCCGTACATCAGCCGGGCGAAGCCTCCCTCGGGGCGGTTGAACTCCTCGCGCAGACGCGCCTGCAGGGTCTGCCACAGGGCGCCGACGGCCGTGTCGGTGAGCGCCTGATCGCTCCCCCCGTCCTCGTCCTGCGGCTCGCAGACGGCATCGACGAGCGCCGCGAAGGCGCCGGCCACGGGCCGCGTCGCGCCGGTGTCACGCTCACCGGCGGCCAGCTCGTGCAGCGCCTGGGCCACCAGCGCGAGGGCACCGTCGGCCTCGCCGGCTTCCTGTGGCACGGCCTGGCGGAAAGCCTCGAAGACCTGGCGCGAGCGCCCCCGGCCCGGCAAGCCGGCATCGAGCCGCTCCAGCAGGCCCACGCGGAAGTCGCGCCGGCGGTTCTCGAGCTCCCGGTACTGGCGTCTAAGCTGGTGGTCGAGTGCCTGCCGGTCCGCCGGGCCGGCGCGGCCGAGCTGGCGGTGGGCCGCCTGGACGGCCGTCCATTCGGCGTCATGGACCTTGGCCTGGGCCCAAGGCTCGCCGGCATCGAGGGCCCGCAGCATCTGGCGGGCGTTGAGCAGACGCTCGAGAGCCTGCAGCGGCAGCGTGAAACGCCCGAACACCAGCACCTTCTCGCCGGCACGGGTCACCTCCTCGATCGCCTCCACGGCCCCCAACAGGGCCGGGTGTTCGTACAGCGGGTCGCCGTCGCCGGCAAAGGCGGCGCCGATCACGGCCCGCCACCAGGCGGCCCGCTGCGCGCGCTTGTCGGTGGCGGGCGACGCGGCCTGGTGGGCGTCGCCCTCCTCCACCTGGCCGTCGCGGAGGTCGGCGGCGAGCTGGTGGCGATCCTTGTCCGCGTCGCGTCGCACCTGGTCGATCAGGGTTGCGACACCGTGGCCGCTGCCCATCGTCAGGCGCAGCCGCTTCGAGAAGGCGTCGTCGCTCCCCCGCGAGACCACCGACAAGGCCTCGGCCGCACACACCGCCTGCTTCCAGGCAAGGCCCAGATGGAGGGTGTCGACGGAAACCTCCCGCTCCTCCCGGTAGGCATGGAAGGGCAGCCCGGTGTGCGCGGCGAAGGCCTGCACGGCGCCCACCTCGCGCTTGTCCCGGCGCAGCAGGAAGGGCGTCAGTGCCGCCTGGAACCCCGCCGCCGCACTACGGAAACGCTCCAGGGCCGCAGGGCTGTCCGGCGACTGGCGCACCCGCAGGCAGGCCTTCGCATAGCGCTCGAAGATGTCGCCCTCGGCGCCCGAGAGCGCCGCCGCATCCACCCCGATGCGCCGCAGTGTCTGGCGCCACTGGCCCACGTCCAGCTCCACCGGCGTCGCCGTCATCGCCAGGTGGCGCACTGCGTCGCCCGCCAGCACCACGCCGTCGAGGATGCGCGACAGGCCGCTGTCGCTGCCGCGGCTCTTGTGGGCCTCGTCGATGATCACCAGGTCGAACACCCCCAGGCCCAGCCCGACGACCCGCTCGAGATCGGGCCGCAGCCCCTCGTGGCGCCGGTAGCTGGCGCCATCCAGCGCCGCCTGCCAGTGGGTGCGGGTGACGAGGTCGGCGAGCAGGCGGGCGGCGGGGTTCGAGCCCGGCAGGCTGCCTACGGCCGCGACAATGCTTTGCGCGGCGCCCTGAACCCAGCTGTCGTCGAGCTTTTCGTGGCGCCACCGCAGGCTGCGCGGGTGGGCAGCCTTGCGCGCCCAGGCAAGCACGGCCGGCAGCAGCGCCCAGCGCCAGGGCTCGCAGCCCGGGCCCAGCCGCCAGTGGGTGAAGGCGTGGGACAGCAGCACCACGTCCTGCTCGAACCAGGGTGTTTCCGCGGGCCCGTCCGGCGCCCACACCGAGAGGTACTGCCACAGGGTGCGCAGCAGGTCGGGCGCCGCGACGCCGCCGTCACGCAGCTCGGCGCGCCACTGGAAGCCCAGCCCCGGTGGCACCAGGATCAGCATCCGCCCACCCGCGGCGATCACGCTGCGGGCCAGGGCCACCGCAATGCGGGTCTTTCCCATGCCCACCTCGTCGGCAATCACCACGCCGTTCCTGGGCAGCCGCGCGGCGATGCCCCGCAGGCTCGCGCACTGGCCGTCGTTCAGCGGCCAGCCCGGCCGGCCCTGTGCTTCGGCGAGGGCCTCCAGCTCCCGGCCCACCGCCATCCATCCCTTGAAACACTGCTTCATCGCACCCCCGCTCCAATCACCTGCAGGGCCGCGACACCCCACTTCTCCTCCACCCGCGCCAGCAGCGCCGCGTACATCGCCCCCTCCGGCGAGTCGTCCGCCTCGGCAAAATCCGGCCGGAAAGCCTCGCCCCGCAGCGGACTCAGGGGGTTGAGCCCGAGCGTCCGGAAGTAGTCCACCACCGGGCTGTCGGCGATCCGGGCCAGGGTCTGCTCCAGGCGGGCGCACCAGGCCGGCCAGTCGGCGCGGGCCAGGGCGGTCTGCTTGGCGGCGATGTTCTCGACGAGCTCCATCATCTGGCGCACCGGATAGGGCGCCACGCCGCCGGCGCCGCCACCTCCACCGCCCCCGTCGTCATCGTCGTCATCATCGCCGCCGGGGCCGTCGTCGGCGCCGGGCGGCGGGTCGTCGTCGGGGGCGGCGGGAAAGCCCATCAGCGCCCACCAGGCCTCCTCGAAGCCGAGGGTGGCCAGCTCGGCGGCGGCGAGCCGGCCGAACTCGTCCATCACCGGCACCAGGCACTCCCGCTCCCGGCCGGCGTCCTGCCAGCGCAGGCGCACCTGGCGCGGTTTCGGCGCCGGCCACAGGAAACCGTCGGCCAAGCGCGCGCAGGGCGTGCCCGCGGTGTCGAGCACGGCCAGCCCGTCGGGCACCGCCTCCTCCGCCTGCAGCAGGCCGTCCGTCCCGCGGGTCGTCCACGTCAGCCAGGCCAGCGGCGGGGCCACGTGGGCCTCAACCGGCGCGGGCATGTCGGGGCCGGCGGCGGGGGGCGCGTCGGGGCCCAGCTCATCGTCCCACTGCAGCGGCAGCAGGTTAGTGACCAGCGTTGCCGCTGCCTGCCGCCCGCCGCGGGGCCACTCGAGGCCTTCGGGCGCAAAGACCACGCCGGTCTCCAGGTTGCCGCCGTGGGCCGACATCGGGCTGGTGAAGCCGAGGCCGTCAGCAGGCCCGCCCCACGCAAGGCCGCGACGATCGCCGCGAGCACACCTGGCACCTGAGCGGCATTCGCCCCGGTGGCCGATTCGAAGAAGCCCGAGCCCATCGCCAGGTAGTTGCGCGTGCCCTCCCCCGCCTGGACCCGCACCCGGGGCGCCAGCTGTTCGAGGAGCGACTGCCGCCGGTTGTCGATGAAGCGGCGGCGCGGCCCCGCGAAGGCCACGCAGCGGGCCGCCCACCCGGCGAGGCTGTCGCGGGCCGCCACCGTCTCGCTGTGACGGCGTGCGCGGCCAGCGTCGAGCAGGCGCAGGTCGAACAGGCCCTGGAGGAAACCCAGCAGCCCCCAGGCGGCCTTCAGGTCGGCACAGCGCTCGGCAAGCTCACCGGCACCGCCGTGGCCGGCGAGCTCGGCGGAGTCGACGTCGATCGACCAGGCCAGATCCAGGCTCTCCTCGACGGTCTGGCGCGTCCAGTTGCCGGTGGACACGATCAGCCGCAGGCGCCATCCACCGTCCACGGGCCCGCGGAAGCCCAGCAACGCGAACTTGGCGTGGAGCAGCCGGAAGGGCCGCGCGTCGGCCCGGCGCAGCGGCAGATGGGCTACCCCCGGCACCTCCACGGGGCCGAGGGCCGGCTGGCCCGGGTCGAGGATCAGCGCCAGCGAGATGCGCCCGCGGTGGGCCCGCTGGCCTGCGGTCTCCAGCGTGAAGCGCTCCACCGCCTGGTTCAGGAACTCGGCGTCGGCCGAGTAGCCGCACAGCCAGCCAAAGACGCCCTGGTGGTCCGGCGGCGCATCGAAGAGCTGGGCCAGGGACGGCGGACAGAGGGGTTTGTCAGCCATGGGCGGCCTCCTCGGTGGCGGGCCGCAGCCAGGCGTCCATCTGCCCGTCGACATCGAGGCCGAGCCAGCACAGGTTGTGGATGCGGTGGGAGATACCCGCCGGCCAGGCCGGGTCGTCCGACGGCGGCGCGGCGTCGGGGGATTCGTCATCGGCGTCCCTCACCCCGCCCCGGAAGGCCGGTCCCGGGCAGGCCTCGCCGCCCAGCCGGCGCAGGATGCGCCCGTCCCGGTCGAGCAGGTGGCCGAGCAGCTCGGCGTCGAGCGGCGCAGTGCACTCGGTGCAGAAGCGCCGCGCCTCCTCGGCCGGGTGGCCGGTGCGCAGGAAGGCCGCCGCCGCGGTGCGCAGGGTGGCCAGCCCGGCCTGGACGGGCCGCGGCAGCGCGCCGCCGATCGCCACCCGCCGCTCCGGCGTGGCGATCTCCAGCTCCAGCGCCTCGAGCACCGCCAGCGCCGCGTCGCGGGCGATGAAGAACAGCGCCCCGGCGTGCAGGTCGTCCCAGTGGTCGGCCTGGGTGATCTCCGCGGGGGGTAGGTCCCAGGCCACTGGCGGGGCGCCACGGCGGCGGGCGCGCACCCAGCGCAGGGCGTCGCGGCGGCGGGTGCGGTCTTCCGCGGACTCGCCGGCGGCGCCCTGCTCCAGCCGCGTCTGCAGCAGCTCGCGGGCCCGCAGAGGCAGGGGCAGCACCGGCGCCAGCGCCCGGTAGAGGGCATCGGTGTTGACCTGGTCGGTCTCTCCGCACACCCACATCGCCAGGTGCTCCACCAGCTCGCGCCCGTAGGGGCGGCAGCCCTCGGTGACGGCATCGATGAAGGCGTCCCCATCGGCACTGCAGGAAAAGGCGCTGAAGCGGCTGCCCGCCGCCTCGACGAAGCCCAACGCCGGCAGCGCGTTGACGGTGCCCATGCGCATCGGCTGGGAGACGTAGAAGCCCGGCCGGCTCACACTGCGGAAGCTCAGGTCGGCCTTGCCCGCCAGCAGCGTCGTGCCGCGCACGCGGCGCTCGCCCGCCCGCAACCCGCCCTTGATGGCCAGCCAGCAGGCGAGGGCTTCGACGGCGTTGGCCACCGCAACCTTGCCGGCCCGGCTGCCCCGGGCGGTGGCCCGCTCGGCAACCCGCAACCCCAGGGTGGCGAGAAACAGCTGCCGGCCGAACCACACGCCGCCAAGCCCGGGCACCGCCCGCTCGTTGAAGTCCCGCGTGGTGGCGGCCATTTGCAGGGTGCGCACGCGGCGGACGCTTTCGATGCGGCCGGGGCCCAGGACGCCCCATGTGTAGTTCATTACGCTGCTCCTCCGGACGGGGCCGACGGATACCCCGGGAATCCAGAGTCTTACGTCCACCGCGCGGCGCCCTTTAGCGATGTCGATGGCGCCAGCCTACGGATAGATGCGACATGCCCTGTCGTGTCGGCGCTGCGACGGCGATAAGCCCTGGCGACCCGCGGGTGATGCCCCCGGGCCCGCCGCTTCAGCCCCGCTGCAGCTTCCGGAACACGAGCAGCACCAGCTTGCGTGCCTCCTCCAGCACGAGGGTCGACGAGGCGACGGCGATCGCCACAGCCCATTCGAGCGACGTCAGGTCGACCGTGTCGAAGATCGCCTGGGCCGGGCCCCAATGCACCGCGACCGCCTGCAGGCCGAGCACGCCGGCGAGGGCCAGCCAGAGCTTGCCGTTGCTGAAGAACTGGGCGTTAAAGGCGCTGCTGTGCTCGGCGCGGGCGTTGAAGATGTTGAAGAACTGGAACAGCACGAAGGTGGTGAAGGCCAGCGTGCCGGCCCGGGCGGTGTCGCCGCCCTGCACGGCCCAGGCATAGGCGCCCAGGGTGCCGACGGCCATCGTGACGCCATAGAGGCCGATGCGCCACAGGCGCTGGGCCGACAGGATCGCCGCGGTCTTGCTGCGCGGGCGCTCGTCCATGATGCCGGCGCGGGCCGGCTCGACGCCGAGGGTCATGGCCGGCGGACCGTCCATGATGATGTTCACCCACAGGATCTGGATCGCCGTGAAGGGCGTCGCAAACCCCAGGAAGGGCGCCGCCAGCACCGTGAGGATGGCGCCGATGTTGGTGGACAGCTGGAAGCGCACGAACTTGATGATGTTCTCGTAGAGGGTGCGCCCCTCCTCCACCGCCCGCACGATGGACGAGAAGTTGTCGTCGGTGAGCACCAGGGTGGCGGCCTCCTTGGTGACCTCGGTGCCGGTGATGCCCATCGCCACGCCGATGTCGGCAGCCTTCAGGGCCGGCGCGTCGTTCACCCCGTCGCCGGTCATCGCCACCACGTGGCCGCGGCCCTGCAGGGCCTCGACGATGCGCAGCTTGTGCTCCGGCGCGACGCGGGCAAAGACGGCGCTCTTCTCCACCAGCGCGGCCACCTCGGCGGGGGCGAGGCCGTCGAGCTCACGGCCCTCGTGGGTCTCGCCGGTGAGGCCGAGCTCCCGGGCGATGGCGCCGGCGGTGACGCGGTGGTCGCCGGTGATCATCTTCACCTCGATGCCGGCGGCGTGGCAGCGGGCGATGGCCTCCCGCGCCTCGGCGCGGGGCGGGTCGATGATGCCGACGAGGGCGTGGAGGGTGATGCCCTCCACCCACGGCCGCAGGTCACCGGCCGGGTCGAACTGGCCAGCGGGGATCAGCCGCCCCCCCACCGCCAGCACGCGCAGCGCCTCGGCGGCGAGGGCCTCGTTCTCGGCCGCGAAGTGGGCGCGCAGGGCCGCGTCGAGGGGCTGCGGCCCGGCGTCGGTGAGACAGCCGCCCGCCAGACCGAGCAAAACATCCGGCGCGCCCTTCACGCACAGCCGCACCTGCTCGCCGTCGTGGTGGAAGGTGGCCATGAACTTGGTGGCCGAATCGAAGGGAATCTCGGCGATCCGCGGCAGGTGCTCCTGCAGCCGGCCGGCGTCGAGCCCGGCCTTGGCGGCCAGCGCCAGCAGCGCGCCCTCGGTGGGGTCGCCGATCAGCTCGCCGTCGCGGATGCGCGCGTCCACGCACAGGGCGGCCGGCAGCAGCACCTCGCGCAGGTCGCCGGCATCGGCGATGGTGCCCTCGCTGCCGTAGCCTTCGCCGCTCACCGCGTGGCGCCGCCCCTTGCAGAACAGCGCCCGGGCGGTCATCTGGTTGAGGGTGAGGGTGCCGGTCTTGTCGGAGCAGATGACGGTGGTGCAGCCCAGGGTCTCGACCGCCGCGAGCTTCTTGACGATGGCGTGGCGGCGGGCCATGCGGTGCATGCCGAGGGCCAGGGTGACGGTGACCACCGCCGGCAGCCCTTCCGGGATCGCCGCCACGGCCAGTGCGATGGCGGTCATCGCGGTCTGGGCCAGCGGATCGCCGCGCAGCACGCCCATGCCGAACATCACCGCCACCACGCCGCAGGCGATCAGCGCCAGCCGCTTGCCGAGGCCATCGAGCTGGCGTTGCAGGGGCGTTTCGCCTTCGGCGGTCTCGGCCAGCAGGCCGGCCAGCCGGCCCATTTCGGTGCGCATCCCGGTGGCGGTGACGACGGCCTCGATGCGGCCGCGGGTCATCACGGTGTTCATGAACACCATGCCGTGGCGCTCGGCGAGCACCGCGTGCTCGGCCACGGCGTGGGACTGTTTGGGCACGGCATGGGATTCGCCGGTGAGGGCGGCCTCGGCCACCTCGGCGCTGTGGGCCGACAGCACCCGCGCATCGGCCGGAATGCGGTCGCCGGCCTCGAGCAGCAGCAGGTCGCCCGGGACCAGCCCGGCGGCCTCGATCTGCTGCACCTCGCCGTCGCGGCGCACCCGGGCGGAGGGCGCCAGCATCTTCCTGAGAGCCGCCAGCGCCGCCTCGGCGCGGTGCTCCTGGATGAAGCCGAGGCTGGCGTTGAGCAGCACCACCACCGCGATCACCACGGCGTCCTTGAGGTTGCCGATGGCCCCGGCCAGCACCGCCGCGCCGAGCAGGATGATGATCAGCACGCTGCGGAACTGGTCAAAGAACTTGAGCCACGCCGGCCGCGGGCGCCGCTCGGCGAGCCGGTTGGGGCCGTGGGCGTCGAGCCGGCGGCTGGCCTCGTCGGCGATCAGGCCGTGGGCGGCGTCGAGCTCGAGGCGGCGGGCAGCCTCCTCGGGGCTTAGGGCATGCCAGGCGGTGTCCGGATCGCGGTTCATGATTTTCCTTGGTTCAGGCAGCCAGTGTCAGCCAGACGAAGCCGGCATACAACAGGAGCAGCAGCGCGCCCCGGCCCCGCCCGATGAGGCCGTGGCTGTCGGGCCGCAGCAGGAGCAGCGCGGCGATGCCGCAGGCCAGGGTGAGGGCCACCTCGGCCAGCGGCACGGTGATCGGGTGAAGGGCGCCCGCCACGCCGACGATAGCCAAGCCGTTGAAGAGGTTGCTGCCGATCAGGGTGCCCACGCCCACATCGTCGTGGCCGCGCAGGCGCGACAGCAGCACGGTGACGAGCTCCGGCAGCGAGGTGCCGATCGCCACCAGCACCACGCCCACCACATAGGTGTCGACGGCAAAGGCCGAGGCGATGCCCGTCGCCCCACCGACAAACAGGCGTCCGGCAGCGATCAGCGCCGCGAGGCCGAGGGCACCGAGGAGCAGGCTGCGCCCCGCCGACAGCTCGCGGGCATCCAGCTCGGCCGGCGCGTCGCGCTCGCGCAGGGCCCGGCGCAGCGTCACCGCCAGCCAGGCGGCAAACGCCGCGAGGAGCAGCAGAGCCTCGACCCGCGCGAGCTGCCCGTCGAGGACGAACACCAGGGTGAGCACCGGCACCGCCAGCGCGAGGTAGAAATCGCGGCCGAAATCGTCACGGCGGGTCTGCACCGCGCCATACAGCAGCGCGAGGCCGAAGATCAGGGCGATGTTGACCACGTTGCTGCCCAGCGCGTCCCCGAGGCCGATCTGCGGCTCGCCGGCCAGGGCGGCCACGCTGGACACCGTGAGCTCGGGGCTGGAGGTGGCAAAGGCCGCCAGGGTGATCGCCACCACCCGCTTCGGCACCCGCAGGTGGATGGCCGCCCCGAGGATGGACTTGAGAAACGCCTCGCCCCCCACCGCGGCCAGGGCGATGGCGGCAAGCACGGCAAGGAGATCATCAAGGGAGATGCTCATGGCCCCGGCTCCGGGCCGCTGCCCGGGCCTGCCGGCAAACGCAGCCGACTGGCGGGACGAGCGGCTTCATGGCTTCAGCGTGGTGGCGAGATCGGGGCGGCGTCGATGCTTAGGGGCGCCCCGCCCACCCGCTGTGTTGTTGCCTGGATGCGCCGTGGAAGCCTCCCGCTGCGGTCGTCGCCGCACTTGCGGGGGTAGGCTTCGTGGCGCGGCGCTCAGGCCGGCGACCGCGACAGCTGGCGCGAGACGCGCTGGCGCAGGCGGTCGACGGCCCGTTCGATGGCCAGCAGGATGTTGCTGCCCAGCTCTTCGATGACGACCACGGAGTTGCCCTTGAAGGTGATCGCGACGCGGCACAGCTTGTCGACGCCACCGCGATCGGCCCCGTTGATGTCCCGCAGCCTGACCGAGGCTGCCTCGATACCATCCGAAAAACAGGAAAGTGCGACATTGAGCTTCTGCGCGGCAAACCGGCGCAGCTTCGAAGAACCCGGCAGCCCGATGACCTGGATTTGAACTCGCATCTGATGCCCCTGAAAACCGCAGCAATGATGCTGCATGGACAACACCTTAGCGCGTTTCGGCGATCCATGAAATCCGTATCTTTCTTAGGTTTTCTCAGTTTATTCCGAAGCGCTGGCACGCCCCGGGGCGCCGCTCAATGGCCCGCTCCCGCGGAGGCGGCGGTCTTCTCCAGCCAGCTCAGCAGCACCGCGTAAAGGTCGTCGGGGACCACCGGCTTGCTGACGAAGTCGTTCATGCCCGCCTCGTAGCACCTGGCCTTGTCCTCGCTGAAGGCGTTGGCGGTCATCGCGATGATGGGCAGGCGTTCCCTGGACCACCGCTTGCGAATCTCCCGCGATGCATCCAGCCCGTCCATGCGGGGCATCTGCATGTCCATCAGCACCAGCCTGTAGCGGCCGGTATCGGCCATCTCCACGCCCTGCAGGCCATCCTCGGCCATCTCGACGACGAGGCCGATGTCCTCGAGGACAGCCTGGGCCACCTCGCGGTTGATGTCGTTGTCCTCGACCACCAAAACTCGGGTCCCGGCGTGGTCCCGACGGAGGATCGCCGCCGCGGCTTTGGTATCCGACTCATCGTCGCCGGGCGCCGGCATCTCCCCTTTGCGGATGCGTGCGGTAAACCAGAAGCTGCTGCCCACCCCCGGGACGCTGGACACCCCCGCCTCACCGCCCATCAGCTCCGCCAGCTTTCGGGTGATCGCCAGCCCCAGCCCGGTGCCGCCCGACTTGCGGGTGGTCGAGCTGTCCGCCTGTTCGAAGGCCGAGAAGAGCCTGGCGATGACGCTCGGCTCGATCCCGCTGCCGGTGTCCTCGACCTCGAAGCGCACCAGCACGCTGTCCGCGTCCTCGTCGACGATCCGCGCACTCAGCGTGACGAAACCGACCGTGGTGAACTTGATCGCATTGTTGGCGTAGTTGAGCAGGGCCTGCTGCAGCCGCGTGGGGTCGCCGACGAGGTTGCGCGGCATCCGATCCACCACGCTCACCAGGCGCAGCCCCTTGGCCTGGGCCCGGTCATCGAGCATCGACACCACGTTCGAGACGACCGACTCGACGCGCAGCGGGATCTCCTCGAGCACGAACTTGCCGGCGTCGATCTTGGAGAGGTCGAGGATCGCGTTGATGATGGACAGCAGGTGCGCCGCCGCGGCCTCGAGCTTGTCCATCCGCAAGGCCTGCTCATCCGCCAGTCCGGCGCGCCGGATCAGGTGGGACATGCCGATGACGGCATTGAGCGGCGTGCGGATCTCGTGGCTCATGTTGGCGAGGAAGGTGCTCTTGGCCACGTTTGCGCTTTCGGCCTTGCGGGTGGCGTCGATCAACTCGGCTGTGCGTGCCTCGACCATCGCCTCGAGCTGCTGGCGATACGCGTCGAGCGCTGCGTCCGTCTGCTTCCGCTCGGTGATGTCGAGGTTGACGCCCAGCAGCCGCACCGCCTGGCCCGTGCCGTCGAACTGGGCCTTGCCCTTCGCCAACAGCCAGCGCGTTTCATCCGGGCCGACGTGGACGCGGAACTCCACCTCGAGCGACTCACGCCGGACGATCGCCCCTGTCACCCGCGCGTCGACCGCGGGCAGATCTTCGTCGAACACCCGGGCGCGCCATGCCTCGTTGGAAAACACACCCTCCGAGGGCAGGCCCAGCAGCCGCGCGGATTCGGGCGAGAAATAGATCTGGTTGGTCTTCAGATCCCAGTCCCACACCCCCACATGGGCGCCCTCCTGGGCCCGGCGCAGCCGCTCCTCGCTGTCATGGAGGGTTTGCTCGACCTGGGTTCGATCGGTGATGTCGGTCCCCACCCCCACCGTGGCAACGGGCCGGCCCTTCTCGTCGGTGACCAGCGTGGTCCGGAGATCGAGCAGCCGCTCAGCGCCGTCCGCCCGCGCGCTGACCACGCGGCCACGCCAGGCGCCCTTGCGACGTGTCTCCTCGATGATCCCCACAGGCGTCGCTGCCGTCTCCGCCGCACCGTCGACGGACGCGACACCTCGCCCGAGCAGCGCCTGATCGCCCTGCTCCCGGTGCATCGCGGCGGCCTGGTTAAGGTAGGTCACCCGCCCGTCCAGCGCGGTGACCATGACCTCATCCTGAATCTGATCGAGCACCAGCGACTGGAGGCGCAGCCTGTCCTCGACCCGCTTGCGGCGACGGTTCTGGATGGCCAGCGCGGCGACCAGGGCCGACAAGGCCAGCATGACACCCGAGGCGGCGATGACGGTGCCCCGGTATTCGCTCCACAGCGTGCGCGGGCGGTTCAGGAACACCGTGTCGGGGGGGAGTTTCGCGGGGTCGCCGCCCCAGCGCTCCACCTGCGACCAGTCAAAAAGGGGCCGCGGGCGCAGCACCGCATCACTGGCATCGAGCCCGGCAAGGCGCACGCCCCGGAGGATCTCGAAACCGATCTCGCCGGCCCGCTCGCCCACCGCTGCGGACGTCACCACTGCCCCCCCGAGGAGCCCCTGCCGGATGTGGGCATCGTAAAGGGCCAGCACCGGCGCATTGGCCCGCCTGGCGATCTCGGCGGCGACCTCGGCCGGAACGAAGCTGCGCCCCGTCCGGTCACCAAAATACGACCCCAGCAGGATCAGGCTGTCGGCGGGCACGGCGGCCACGCGCTGCAGCATCTCCTCGTGGGTCAGGGCCGCCGTGTCCTCGACCTCCAGCTTCACCGGCAGCGAGGCGAGCGCCTCGACGGCCTGCGCGGAGGTGGGCAATTGCCGGTCGTCGGCGCCGAACACGATCACCAGCCGCCGCGTCCGCGGGAAGAGCGCGAGCCCATGGCGGATCGTGCCGAGCACATCGGCGCGGTCGGAGATATCGAAGATGGGGCGCGGCGCCCCTCGCCACTCGACGGTGGCGCTGGTGAGGAAGGCGGCCACCACCGGCACATCGGGCGGCGCCAGCTGGCTGCCCTCCTGGGCCAGAAAATCCAGCCCCCACTGGTTGGTGGCGATCACCACCCCCACCTGCCTGTTCGCCAGCTTGTCGCGCAGCATGGCGGCCAGCGCGGCCCGTCGGCGCGCATCTGGGTGACGGACGATGTCCAAGGATTCGACGTAGATGTCGTTGGCGCTGACCCCCTTTTGCTTGAGCGCCGCCACCGCGCCGGCGATCACGGTATCCGCGACCGGGAGGCCATACTGCATCCCCGACAGCACCAGCGCGCTCCTGCGCTCCGCCGTCCGGGCCGGCGCCGGGCCGTACTCACCCGCGGGCGTGGCCGGGCCCTCGGCAGCCGCCGCGAGCGGCGGAAGCAGCCAGACCGCGAGGGCCACGGCAAAACCCAATGCATATCGAGCACCGCGGCACCAGAAACCGCTGCCTGCAGAGCGAGTCACGCCCACACCTGATTGCATGCAGAAAACTCCCAGCCGATCCAGGCCAGCACCAAGAAGCCCCCCGGCCTGGACAACAGCCGCCCGAAAAACGCGCCCGTCGCGGCCTGATCGACACGACGCCGGCAGACAAGGCCTGATCGCCGGAGGCGAACCCTGTACCCCGCGGGTTTGAATTTCTGCATCGAAGATCCTGCCGCCCTGCCCGGAACTCACTGGACGGGCCCGGGCCATCGAACCTCGATGACTTGAGAAAGGTGTTTTCGCGCAGTGAAACCCACTTTCTCAAGCGACCTTATTATGCCGTGCAGAAAATCCTCGTCGCTCACCACAACGCTGAAACATGTTGATTTAGATCACGTTACAAGCAACGAACGACCGGCCTCACCCCGTCACCACCTTCGCCCACCACAGGCGCAGATGCATCCCCAGGGCCGTCGTGTAGCCCACCGCCACCGCGCGCAGCTGGCCGTCGGCGCCCACCACCGCCAGCGCCGGCACCCCGGCGAGGCCGTAGCGGGCGGTGATGGCGCCGTCCTCGTCCACCACGGTCGGCCAGGCCAGCCCGCGCTCGGCGAGCACCTTTGCAACGTCTGCCGCGTCGCCGGACTGCATCGCCACCGTGAGCACCGGCCAGTCTTCGGCGAGGCCGCTGATGCTGCCCTGCTGGGCCTTGCAGATCGGGCACCAGTCGGCCCAGAAGTACACCGCCACCGGCCCGCCCGGGTGGGCGGCACGCCAGGCAGCGAGGCTGCCCTGCCCGCCCGCCGCCAGCGGCCCGGCGAAGGCCGGTGCGGGGCCAACGGGCACATGGCGGGTCTGCCACAACTGCACGGCGGCAAACACCAGCGCGATCAGCGCGGCGTCGATCAGCCAGCGCTGCCAGCGGCGGCGTCGGGCGGGGGGATTGGTGGCAGAAACAAGCATGGGAGGTCCGGTTGTATGCGGCAGCGGCGATCGGCGGAGCGATGATTGCAGGGGCGACTTCAGTCGCACTCAGCCCGCAAGATCAGGCGTGATCCTTCATTCTGCCTCCGCCTGCGACTGAAGTCGCCCCTACAGGGGAAGCCCGCCTGGCCGCTGTGAGCTTACCCCCGCCTGCGCGGCCTTTTCACGATTCCCGATTAGCTTCGTCATTTTTCTTGGTTCGTGGTGCCGGGCGATATCCCTAGACTCGTCCCATCCACTCGAACCAAGGAAGAAACCATGCGCTCCAAGCCCTCCACGCCCCGCTTCGCCCGCGGCCTGCTCGCCGCCATCCTGTCCCTCGGCCTTGCCGGCCAGGCCCTTGCCGACGTGACCCTGCTCAACGTCTCCTACGACCCGACCCGCGAGCTCTACCAGGACTACAACGCCGCCTTCGCCAAATACTGGAAGAACCGCAACAACGAGGTGGTCACCATCAAGCAGTCCCACGGCGGCTCCGGCAAGCAGGCCCGCTCGGTGATCGACGGCCTCGAGGCCGACGTGGTCACCCTGGCCCTCGCCTACGACGTGGACGCCCTCCACGAGAAGGGCAAGCTGATCCCCGCCGACTGGCAGAAGCGCCTGCCCCACACCGCCGCGCCCTACACCTCGACCATCGTCTTCCTGGTGCGCAAGGGCAACCCCAAGAAGATCCGCGACTGGAACGACCTCGCCAAACCCGGCATCGAGGTGATCACCCCCAACCCCAAGACCTCCGGCGGCGCCCGCTGGAACTACCTGGCCGCCTGGGGCTACGCCCTCAAGCAGCCGGGGGGCAACGACGCCACCGCCAAGGACTTCGTCAAGAAGATCTTCGGCAACGTAAAGGTGCTCGACTCCGGCGCCCGCGGCTCCACCACCACCTTCGTCGAGCGCGGCATCGGCGACGTGCTGATCGCCTGGGAGAACGAAGCCTACCTGGCCCTCAAGGAGCTCGGCCCGGACAAGTTCGAGCTGGTCACGCCGTCGCTGTCCATCCTCGCCGAGCCGCCGGTGGCGGTGGTCGACAAGGTGGTGGACAAGCGTGGAACCCGCAAGGTGGCCACCGCCTACCTCGAATACCTCTACTCGCCCGAAGGCCAGACCCTCGCCGGCGACAACTACTACCGCCCGCGCGACGCCAAGATCGCCGCCAGATACGCCAAGCAGTTCGCCCCGGTGAAGCTGTTCACCATCGACGAAGTCTTCGGTGGCTGGGCCAACGCCCAGAAGACCCACTTTGCCGACGGCGGCCTGTTCGACGAGATCAACCGGCGCTGATCATGCAGCACACCACCCTCATCGTCCCCGGCTTCCACGGCAGCGGCCCGACCCACTGGCAGAGCTGGTTCGAGGCCCGCCTGCCGGACGCCCGGCGGGTCATCGGCATCGACTGGGAAGCCCCTGTGCTGGCGCGCTGGGCCGGCGCCGTGCGCGACGCCATCGACCGCGCGCCGGGGCCGGTGTGGGTGGTGGCGCACAGCTTCGGCTGCCTCGCCTCGGTGGTCGCCGCCGCCGACCGGCCCGAACGGGTCGCCGGGCTGATGCTGGTCGCCCCCGCCGACCCTGAACGCTTCAGCCTCGCAGGCCTGCGCGACGGCAATGCCCGCCCCGAGCAGGAGAGCCTGGCCCGCTGGATCCCCCGCACGCCCCTCGTCGCCCCCAGCATCGTCGTCGCCAGCACCAACGACCCGTGGGTCCGCCTGTCGTCGGCGGCCTACTGGGCCGACTGCTGGGGCAGCCGGCTAGACCAGATCGGCCCCGCCGGCCACATCAACACCGACTCCGGCCACGGCCCCTGGCCCGACGGCCTCGAACGCCTGCAAGCCCTGCAGGCCGCCAGCGACAGCCTGCCCCTAGGCCCCCTCGACGAAACGCCCCAAAGCCGCCGTGGCCGCCACGGCGCCCTCGCCCGCCTGCGCCACGGCACCCGCAGCGACGGCCGCCTGTTCGACCCGCGCGGCGGCTGACGTCTCCCTCCCCTGACAAGGGGAGGGTCGGGGAGGGGTTTGGTGGAGAGTGAGCGCGGACTCGCCCAATCCGAGCCCCGCAAGTTGCTTCGCGCCCTCGCAGCGGCAGCCCCCCTGTCCCCCCTTGGCAGGGGGGAACCTTGCTGGACGGGCGTGCCTGTCTCGCCAGGCCACCCGTGGGGACAGACAAGGACTCCAGCCTGGTCTCATCAACTGTTGCGTGCGGCAGCGGTCGCCCCTGCAACACGCCGACCCGCATACGCCTGCCTTCGCGCCTGCGCAGACGCTCCCCACAAATCCTGCAATGCTTATCGAATCCCGCCTGCAATCGATCTGAATTCTTATTGGTTCGTCACCGGCGGGCGGGCCGTTAATGTTTCTCCACCGGACAGGGCGCAGCCGAGCGCCCGCCAGCCAAACCCGTGGAGAACATCATGCTCGCCTCTCAGCCCACCGAAGCCCTGCAGCCCCGCTTTCAGGCCACCCAAGCCCAGCCGGACGACACCCTCGACAGCCTCCTCGACAAGGCCCGCCGCGCCGCCCGCGAGGCCGGCCTGCCCTACGCCGGCGGCCTCGCGCCCAACGACGCCTGGACGCTGTTCAGTGCCGGCGCCGCTGTGCTTGTCGATGTGCGCACCAACGAAGAACGCAAGTTCGTCGGCCACGTGCCGGGCAGCGTCCACGTGGCCTGGGCCACCGGCACCGGCATGACCCGCAACCCGCGCTTCGTCAAAGAGCTGGAAGCCAAGGTGGGCAAGGACGCGGTGGTGCTGCTCCTGTGCCGCAGCGGCAAGCGCTCGGCGGCCGCCGCCGAAGCCGCCGCCCGGGCCGGCTTCAGCGCCGTCTTCAATGTGCTCGAAGGCTTCGAGGGCGAGCTCGACGCCGACACCCGCCGCGGCAGCCTGGACGGCTGGCGCTTCCACGGCCTGCCCTGGGTGCAGGACTGAGCCATGAGCGCCGCTGCCCTCACCAAGCCCGAACGCCCCGCCCCGGGCGACGCAACACCGGCCCCCGTCACCCGGTTGCACCCCGCCGCCGCCGTGGCCACGGCCTCATGGAACCTGGAGGCCGTCGTCAGCGGCCTGCGCAGCGTGCGCGAGCGCTGGCGCCTCTCCCAACAGCGCCAGCGGGAATGGGGCGGCCGCGAGCTGCCCTCCCGCGAGGCCCTGCGCACGGTGGTGGCCGGCCTGTGCGGTGCGCTCTTTCCGATGCGCCTCGGCCCCGCCGAGCTGCGCCAGGAGAACGAAGACTTCTACGTTGGCCACACCCTCGACGCCGCCCTCAACGGCCTCGCCGAACAGGTGGCGCTGGAGCTCGACTACCAGCAGCGTCACGGACGCCCGGATGTGGACGCCGGCCCCGACGCCGCCGCCCGCATCGTGCGCGAATTTGCCGCCGCCCTGCCGGCGATCCGCGAGCTGCTCGACAGCGACGTTGAAGCCGCCTACCGGGGCGACCCCGCCGCCGGCAGCGTGGACGAGGTGGTGCTGTGCTACCCGGGCATCCACGCGGTGATCCACCACCGCCTGGCCCACCAGCTCTACCGCCTGGGCGTGCCGCTGATCGCCCGCATCGTCGCCGAGCTGGCCCACTCGGCCACCGGCATCGACATCCACCCCGGCGCAAAGATCGGCCCCAGCTTCTTCATCGACCACGGCACCGGCGTGGTGATCGGCGAAACCGCGGTGATCGGCGCCCGGGTGCGCCTCTACCAGGCCGTCACCCTCGGCGCCAAGCGCTTTCCGGTGGGTGCCGACGGCAGCCTCGAGAAGGGCCTGCCCCGCCACCCGATCATCGAGGACGACGTGGTGATCTACGCCGGCGCCACCGTGCTCGGGCGCATCACCGTGGGGCGCGGCTCCAGCGTCGGCGGCAACGTATGGCTCACCCGCAGCCTGCCGCCCGGCAGCCACGTCACCCAGGCCGGCCTGCAGCAAGAGCCCGCCGCCGGCGACGGCGCATACATATAAGGCGTCGTCTCGCGCCCACCCACGACGACGCCCCTGTAGGGGCGAGCTTGCTCGCCCGCGGAGGCCACATTGAAGGATCTATCCCGGTTTTACCGGCTGAGTGCGAATGAATTCGCACCTACAAAAGGCCAACGGCCTGGTGAGGGTGGTCTGGCAGTAGCGCTGCACCGAGGGGAAGCCCCCAAATCGGCACGGCCCCCTGTAGGGGCGAGCTTGCTCGCCCGCGGAGGCCACATTGAAGGATCTACCCCGGTTCTACCGGCTGAGGGCGACTGAAGTCGCACCTAAAGATAGATGAAAGACGTGTTTCACAAGCCCCCACTGGCACCGGCAAGGGCGCCAGGGGTTTCCAGTTTCAACCACACCTGCCCACGCAGGAACAAGGAGTAAGTCATGGCAACAGAAAACAGGGTGCATCACGCACTGGGCGATGCCGCTGCGCGTCAGCTGGCCAACGCCACCAAGACCGTCCCCCAGCTCTCGACGATCTCGCCGCGCTGGCTGGTGCATTTCCTCCAGTGGCTGCCGGTCGAGGCCGGCATCTACCGCCTCAACACGGTGAAGAACCCCCAGGACGTGCGCGTCAGCTGCTCCCAGCGCGAAGACGAGGGCGACCTGCCGGAGATCTTCGTGGACTACGAAGACCAGCCGCGGGAATACTTCCTCAACGCGGTCACCACCGTGCTCGACGTGCACACCCGCATCTCCGACCTCTACAGCAGCCCCCACGACCAGATCAAGGAGCAGCTGCGCCTCACCGTCGAGACGGTCAAGGAGCGCCAGGAATCCGAGCTCATCAACAACCCCGACTACGGCCTGCTGGCCAACGTGGCCGACGCGCAGCGCATCTCCACCCTCACCGGCGCCCCCACCCCCGACGACCTCGACGACCTGCTCACCAAGGTGTGGAAGGAGCCCGCCTTCTTCCTCACCCACCCGCTGGGCATCGCCGCCTTCGGCCGCGAATGCACCCGCCGCGGCGTGCCGCCCCCCACCGTGTCGCTGTTCGGCTCCCAGTTCCTCACCTGGCGCGGCATTCCGCTGGTGCCCTCCGACAAGGTGCCGGTGGAAGACGGCAAGACCAAGATCCTGCTGATGCGCGTCGGCGAGAAGCGCCAGGGCGTCACCGGCCTGTTCCAGCCCGGCGTGGCCGGCGAGCAGGGCCCGGGCCTGTCGGTGCGCTTCATGGGCATCAGCCGCAACGCCATCGCGTCCTACCTGATTTCCCTCTACTGCTCTCTGGTGGTCCACACCGAAGATGCGCTGGCTGTGCTCGATGACGTGGAGGTCGGCAAGTACCATGACTACAGTGCCCTCGACACCTACAAGTGACGGCGTCGGCGGCGCCGTGCCCGCGGGCCTGCCCGACGTGACGCTGCTCGCCCAGCTGGCCGGCGAGTTCTTCGCCGCCCTGCCCAGCGGCAGCCACGACGCGCGCCTGCCCTTTGGCGCCCCGCCCCAGCCGCCCCAGACCGAACTGGCCCTGGCCAACCGCGCACCGGCCCTCGCCCCGGCGCCGGCCCGCCCGGCCGCGGCCCCCGACGAAGCCGTCGATGCCGCCACCGGCACCGGCCGCGGCGCCAACCCGGTGTACGGCGTGCCGGAGGCCTACGCCGCCGCGCTGCCGCGGGTGGACTCGCCCGAACCGCCGCGGGGGCCCCAGGCACCCTCTTCGCCCTATTACTTCCTGGGCGAAGCCAGTGCTTACCCTTCAACAGCGCCCTCCGCGCTGCCATCTCAAAAAGATGCCAGCCCGGACGTGCCGGAAGACCGGGTCACCGCCCGCTCCTTCGGCCTGCCCGGCGACGCCGAGCTGCGAGCCCTGCTTGCGGGGCTGGGCGACGGCAAGCGGGAGCAAGCGCCCGCCTCATCGTCGTCGCTGGCGTCGGCCCCGGCCTTCTACTTCCTCGCCCCAAGCGACACGGAGGCAGCCCCCGCCATCGGCCAAAGCCCCCGCCCGGCCTTCGACGTGCAGGCCGTGCGGCGGGACTTCCCCATCCTGCAGGAGCGGGTGAATGGCCGGCCGCTGATCTGGTTCGACAACGCCGCCACCACCCACAAGCCCCAGGCCGTCATCGACCGGCTGGCGTATTTCTACCAGCACGAGAACTCCAACATCCACCGGGCCGCCCACGAACTCGCCGCCCGCGCCACGGATGCCTACGAGGGCGCGCGCAACAAGGTGGCCCGCTTCCTGGGCGCCGCCCAGACCGAGGAGATCATCTTCGTGCGCGGCACCACCGAGGGCATCAACCTGATCGCCAAGACCTGGGGCGCACAGAACGTGGGCGAAGGGGACGAGATCATCGTCTCCCACCTGGAGCACCACGCCAACATCGTGCCCTGGCAGCAGCTCGCCGCCGCCAAGGGCGCCAAGATCAAGGTGATCCCGGTGGACGACAGCGGCCAGCTGCGGCTGGATGAATACCGCAAGCTGCTCACCAGCCGCACCAAGCTCGTCTCGGTCACCCAGGTCTCCAACGCCCTGGGCACCGTGGTGCCGGTGAAGGAGATCGTGGCCGAGGCCCACCGCTTCGGCGCGGTGGCGGTGGTGGATGGCGCCCAGTCGGTGTCCCACATGCGGGTGAACGTGCAGGACATCGACGCGGACTTCTTCGTGTTCTCGGGCCACAAGATCTTCGGCCCGACCGGCATCGGCGTGGTGTATGGCAAGCGGGACATCCTGGAGGCCATGCCCCCGTGGCAGGGCGGCGGCAACATGATTGCCGACGTCACCTTCGAGAAGACCGTCTACCACGGCGCCCCGACCCGCTTCGAGGCCGGCACCGGCAACATCGCCGACGCCGTGGGCCTGGGCGCGGCGCTGGACTACGTGGAGCGCATCGGCCTGGAGAACATCGCCCGCTACGAGCACGACCTGCTGGTGTATGCCACCCGCGGCCTCCTCACGGTGCCCGGCCTCACGCTGATCGGCACCGCGCAGGACAAGGCCAGCGTGCTGTCCTTCGTGCTCGAAGGCTACCGGCCGGAGGAAGTCGGCAAGGCCCTCAACGAAGAAGGCATCGCGGTGCGCTCCGGCCACCACTGCGCCCAACCCATCCTGCGCCGCTTCGGGCAGGAGGCCACGGTGCGGCCCTCGCTGGCCTTCTACAACACCTGTGAAGAGGTGGACACCCTCGTCGCGGTGCTCAAGCGCCTCGCTGGCAACACCGGGCGCAAGGCCTCCTGAGCGCCCCCAGGGCCGGGCTTCGCCCGGCCCGCCCCCCGAGGGGGTTCAAGGAAACTTGGGGCGGCCCTGCGTTTCCTTGAGAGCGGCAGATCCACCAACCCAAGCAACCCGCCCCCCGGCTCCGCAAGGTGTCCGGGGGGTTTTGCCCAATACGATCAGCTTCGCTTCAAGTCCCTATGGAAGTTTTCGTGCGGGCCGACGGCCTCCAGGTACACCAGGCGGACCGTGTCTTCCACCGTGTAGCCGAGCAGGTAAAGCTGGCCCTGGCTGCGAAACTTCACCACTCTCAGGGCGGCGAGATCCCCTTTTTTGCGCTCCCCACTCTCGGGGTTGGCGGCCACGCCGGCCACCGCCTGGTCGACGTCTGCCGCAATGTTGTCTTGCAGCTTCTTGTACTGGCGGGCAAAACGGCGTGTCTGGACGACCCCGTAATCGCTCACCGCGGGCGGCTCCGCGGCACGAACGGCGTCGCCTCTTCCCGCGGCTCCGCCATCGACACCAGTGACTCGGCCACGAAGCTCACCGGAAGGTCGGGGTTGTCGAGCGCGGCCCGCCCCACCTTGGCCCAGAACTCGATCTGGCCGGCGATGGTGCGATGCTCCGCGGCGGCGTCGGCCTTCGCCTGGTTGTAGAGCGCCTGGTCGATCCGGATGGAGGTGGTGGCAGACATGAGAGCCCTCTTTACTACAATTGTGGTAACCCAATCCTAGCCCGACAGGCAGGCCCTGTCCACCGCGCCAGCGTCGCAACCTCCACACCTATCCACCGCACAAGCCCGCCCGGCCGGCGTAGGTCGGGTTAGCACAGCGTAACCCGACACCCCGCACCGCCATCAACGATAGTCTTTTCCTTGCCTGCAAGCCTGCAGATTCGATTGCAAGCTATAACAACAGTGTTGTGACGCGTGACAACACTGTTGTCATAGCTATTTCCCTCATCCGCATGCCTGACAACACGGTTGCAAACTATCACAACGCTGTTGTGATGCCTGACAACACCGTTGTTATAGCTATTTCCCTTATCTGCATGCCTGACAACACGGTTGCAAACTATCGCAAGCGTGTTGTCAGGCATGCAGATCGTGTTGTGACGGCTCACAACAGCCTCGAGAGACCTGCATCGACGATCTGCACGCCTCACAAAGGCATGGGCACGCCTCACCGAAGGATGTGCCCCCATCGCCGAAAGGTGCGCACGCTTCACAGACGCGCATGCACCGATCACCGTGGCATCTACACGCCACACAAAGGCCTGCGTGCCCGTCACCCTCGCCCGCGCAGACCACGCCATGCCCATGGCCTTCCAGTAATCAATTTCGCTATTGCATATTACCTTTTCCATGGAGTATCTTTAGTCATAACAAATAAGCCTAAACCCACCCCACCACCGGAGGAGCCATGCCCAACAACGCCAACCGTCGCCTTCCCCCCGACACCCTGCAGGACGACCTCGACTGCATCACCGCGCTAAAAGTGATCCAGGGCTATGCCCCCAGCAACCCCGCCGACACCCTCTCCGCCGTCACCGACCTCCAGACCCGCGTAGCCGCCGCCGAAGAGCGCGAATTCCACCTCGCCAACAGCTACGCCGCCGCCCGCGACGAAGCTGTCGCCCTCCAGAACGAGCGCCACGAACGCGTCAAGAGCATCAAGAACCAGGTCCGCGCCCAGTTCGGCGAAGACTCCAACGAAGTCGCCTCCATCGGCCTCAAGAAAACCTCCGAACGCAAGGCTCCGAAGCGGCAGAGGGGGACGGACGGGAACGGCGCGTGAGGTGTTGATGCGATGATCTGCAAGGCGGGTGATATGGCCTGCGTTGCGGAGTTGGATGGAAAGCAAGCTGGCGCCCGAGGGGGCGCCAGTTTTTTGGGGGGGGGCTGGAGTGCGGCGGGGTTGTTCGCGGTGGCTTGCGACGCGGAGCAGATGAATACGAGACGAGATGGTCAGATGAAGTTGTATGGCCGTTGCTCGGCCAGTGCAGACGGTGAAGTTACATTCCGTGAACGACCGATTGGCAGAGGGTGCGGTCCTTCACCTTGCCAAACTCGACGCCCGAAAGCGGCCCCACAAAGTTCGACGTAAAGAGCTGGCCGCAGGCAGATCCACTGACGACGGCCAGGGCGTGTAAGGTTCACCAAAAGACGGATGCAGGGAGCGCCAAAGATATGGCGAAGCAAGGTTCTGTGGGCCCCTCCAGGAGCGGTGACCAGTTCCACTATCAATGGGCCGCCCGGCAATGCCTCGGGCTTCTTGCTGGGGCGGATAGCCTGGTGGCGGTGGCAATCGAAGGAGCATCTCTGGACGAGGGGGATGCATCTACGAGCGTCGGCGACGAGGTCATTGACGTCGGCCTGTACTACGGGAGCGAAGATGTCATTGAGGCGACGTCCATCCGCTACGTGCAGCTGAAGCACTCATCCAAGCACGCGCAAGATCCTTGGACAGCAAGCGGTCTCAAAAAGACCATCGAAGGCTTCGCTGGGCGTTTCAGGGGGTTGGAGGCATCCCTGAGTCCGGACGTGCTGGCGAAGAAGGTTCGGTTCATTTTTCTGACGAACAGACCCATGGATGAGACCGTTCTTGAAGCGTTGGCCGATATCGCCGCGGGATCGACAGCGCCGCGGCACCGTGAGATTGACGAGTTGTTAAGACGGTACGCTGCTTCAGCTGGCATCAACGTACAGAGCTTCTTCGTCGCCTTTTCGGTTGAGGCTGGAGAGCCGGATCTATGGGAACAGCGCAACCTCCTAAGTCTGGACTTGGGCGCATATCTGTCCGAACCGGACACCGAGGCTTTGCTTCAGCTGAAAGAGCTGATCACCCGCCGGGCAACCGACGAGGGAGCGAAGGACCGATCCGTCCGACGCTACGACGTACTTCGCGCCCTGCGGGTGACTGAAGTTGATCTCCTACCAGCGCCCTCGTTGATCTCGGAACCGAAGCAGGTGCTACCTCGAGCACAGCAAGCAGACATCCTGGCGACGCTTCTCACCGCACAACGCCCAGTGGTCATCCACGCAGACGGCGGTGTGGGCAAGTCGACACTTTCTGCCCACCTCGCTCGCGCCATGCCTGCTGGGTCGGCAGCCGTCCTGTACGACTGCTTCGGTGACGGGACCTATCGCCAAGCCTTGAAGTATCGCCATCGGTATCGCGACGCCCTCATTCAGATCGCGAACGAGCTAGCAGGATTACAGCTTTGCCTGCCATTGATTCCGTCCAGCAGCGCCGATCCCAAGCAGTTCATGCGGGCCTTCGTATCTCGGCTCAAGCAAGCCATTAATCTTCTCAGAGCCCGTACGCCTCAGGCGAGCCTTTGCATCATCATCGACGCGGCCGACAACGCATACATGGCGGCACAAGAGATCGGTGGGCGTGCTTTTGTCCATGACCTAATCAACACGGATATGCCCGACGGCGTACGGTTGGCATTCACATGCCGATCACACCGGAAGGGCCATCTTGGAGCTCCGTTAGACGCCATAGTGATCAAGCTGGAGTCGTTCTCCAAGGCTGAGACCGCCACGCACCTACGGTTGAGCTATCCCGAGGCAACGGACGCGGAGGCTGCGGAGTTCGCTTTTCTAAGCAGCGATAACCCCCGCGTTCAAGCACTGGCCATGGAGGGCACCCCACCCATCGGGGACATGCTGAGGGCCCTGGGGCCAACACCAACAACGGTCCAGCACGCGATCGGAGGTCTGCTGACCAAAGCCGTCGACAGGCTGAAAGCCGAGTGGGGCTCGACCGAGGCAAATCAGATTGACATGATCTGCAAGGGTCTCGCTGTGCTCAGACCCTTGGTGCCGATTTCCATCTTGGCCAAGATTGCCGGAGTTCCCGAAAGCGCGGTGCGGACGTTTGCCACGGAGTTTGGGCGACCACTCTTTGTCAAGGACTCAGGTCTGCACTTCATGGACGAACCAGCGGAAACCTGGTTCAACGAGACTTTCAAACCCGATGCTGCGGCGCTCGATGCTTTTCTTGCAAAACTGAAACCCCTCGCAGCGAGTAGCTCCTACGTGGCGGCAGCGCTCCCGCAGCTGATGTTGTCAGCCGGACGGATGGACGAGTTGATTGCGCTCGCGCTCTCGAATGAAAGCCTTCCAGACAATCCTCTTGAGCGACGCGATGTCGAACTGCAACGACTGATGTTCGCGCTCAGGGCGTGCCTGCAGCAGGGGCGGCACGTCGCTGCCTCAAAGCTCGCGCTGAAAGTCGGCGGTGAGGTGGCCGGCGAGGCTCGACAGAACACTCTGATCCAAGAGAACACCGACATCGCCAGTGTTCTGCTTGCGCCTGATCGTATCGAAGCAATGATTTCACGGCGCACGTTCGGAGGCGGATTCGTTGGCTCGCATCACGCATATGAGGCGGTGCTGCTCGCCGGACACGACGACCTCATCCCTGAGGCTAGAAGCAGGTTGCGCATGGCCTGGGGGGCGTTGATCGCTTGGAGCAAGCTGCCAGCGAAGCGCCGCAAGGAAGACAAGATCGAAGACGCCGACGTCGCTGAGCTCGCCATCGGCGTTCTGAAACTGCGAGGCCCTGCTGAAGCCGCGCGATTCATGAAAGGATGGAATCCCAAATCCACTGTTCTGAGAACTACAAAGCTCGTCGCCGCCCGACTGGCGGATCTTGGTGACTACAAGCGGCTCGATGAGTTGGCCGAGCACGCTGAGGGCGATGCATGGATGTTGCTGGGTCTGGCTGCTGAATCAACCCGCGTCGGACATCTGATGCCTGAGGAGCCGCTACGCCATCTGATGGGCATCTTGGTTGACCCTAAGATCAGGTTGCCCGAAGAAGACCTGTCATGGAAATCGGGGAGCAGCGTGCTGGATGGCGTCCGATCCGCAATCACGCAAGCACTCCGGCGCCTGCCGCGCGACGATGCGACCTGGGCGGAGACGCTGCGCCGGTACCTGCCACTAGATCCGCCCTGCCAGTCTCACGACTTCGATGCCGAGCGCGCGAAGTTCATCCGAGCGTACGCTTTGGAAGCCGCGCTGCGTGGCAAGCGGATTGAATTGATTGATCTGGCTCCCAAGGATGTTCGCCCTGAATTCGAGAAGACGGGAGCTCCCGTCAAGGGCCAACAAGCGTCCCAGTTGCAGCACGTGACTGGAGGCGTTCTGGCCTGGTTCATCTTGGCCGCTGAGATCGCCTGTGGCCGTCAGCCTCCCAACCTGGACCATGAGATCGAGCTTGCGCTGAGACAGACGAACTCTGCTTCATCACGCGACTACCAGCGCAACTTCAATTTGGAGAAGGTAGCTGCCGTTGAGTGGTTGAAAATCATTCGCGACGCAGGTTCAAGCAAGCCAGCTCAAGCTGACGCGTTGTTGAAGTGGCTCGACAAACAGAGCAACATCTACTCGAGCACTCTCACGGCTATGTGTCGCGTGGCGGCGCGAACGACGGGACTGGCCGACCTCTCGTTGCAGTTGAGCTCGAGAGCGTTCGAAAAGCTGGCTATGTCACGCAGCGATGCGGAGACACGGGTTGACGACCTCCAGGAACTGGCGCGTGCCATCTTTTGCGTGAGCAAGTCGGAAGCGGCTGCCTATTTCGACAAGGCGATCGACATCGCCAGCAAGATCGGAGAGGAACACCTCTCTCGATGGACAACATTCCTGGATCTCACGGACGCGGCGCGTCGCCAAGGCCAGGCAAGACCTAGGACCGCCTATCGGCTGGCGCGCATTGCTGAGTTCAGCTACGAGCACATGGCCCGGGACAAGTACATGGACTGGGACAGATTGGTTGAGGGTCTGGTCGGTCTTTGCCCTTCATCCAGTCTCGCCATTCTGAGCCGCTGGCGGGATCGAGAGTTCGGCTTTGCTGGCGAGCTATTACCAGTCGCAGTCTACAGCCTGATCGACCATGGGCTCCTTCCAAAAAAGACTGCGGTCGCCCTGAGTGGCATTGTGGGGGGATGGAAGCGCGTCAACGACATCAAAGCGGGCATCGACGCAGAGTCCGACAACAATCGAAAAAGATCAATCCTACGGATCGCCTATCGTTTCCTCCGTGTCCAGTCCTACGAAGCGCCCACTTGGCGCGAACTCAAGGCTCTGGCCGACTCACTAGCGATGTCGCTTCCAGATTTGGATAGGCTGCTTCAGGCATCTTCAGTCAAAGGAGCCAGCGAATTGGTGACCGCCGCCCCCGAGCCCTCGGCGGGACCTCACAAAGAGGTCCGAGAGCCCGACTGGGATGCCATTTTCAGCGGGGTCAATCTCCGCGACGCGGCTGCGGTTCTCGCGGCACGGCGATCGCTCAAGAAAGCTGACTATCGTTCGTACGTCAGCGAGTTCTATGAGGAAGGTTGTCGGCGCGCGACGTTATCGGAGATCGACGGATACCTCCGCGCGATCCAGTCGGACGAGGGGTTCGGTGTGTTCAGCTTCATGGAAGTCATCAGGCTCCTCCCCGAGCCAAGCAAGAGGCTGCAGTCAGTCCGCAACGAACTCAAGAAGGCAGCCCTTTCGTTGGCTGCGAACGAACCCAGCCGTGTTGGGCGCCGCGGCTGGGGCCATGAGGGCCCCTTTGATGGCCTCTATGCGGAAGGCATCGCCTTGGAGAAGGACGTTGCGTCAGCTCGGATCAAGGGATACCTGTCGCAGCTCGACACGCTTGATGCGAACGATTTGTTCCACCTGGTGGAACCGCTCGCGCGACACTTGACCAGCGATGAAGCCAATGAAGTGTTGAACTTCGGCTTCGACCTGCTCGAAGAGTTTCTCGACGAGGAAGACGGCGATGGCCCTTGGAATGACTCGCTCGCACCGTCATCGTCTTGTGAGGAGGCTCTGGCCGGCTACTTGTGGGCGGGTCTGGCGCGCCCATCCACTGCGGAACGCTGGGAACACGCCCACTGCGTCCGGAACTGTCTTGAGCTCGACTGGCAATCCCTGTTGTCCGCGCTGGCCGCTCGCGCATCGGCTGCCAACCCGGAACCGTTCGTCGACCGCGGTCTGATTTTCTACGAATGGCACGCCCGCCAATGGCTCTGCCTTGCCTTGGCGCGGGGCGCAATGGACTCCCCCGAAGCCGTGGCTCCATTTCTCGCGTTCCTTGACGCTGCAGCTCGGGAGCAACACGTCGTTATCCGGCATTTCGCTTCAGACGCACTGAGGCGTCTGAACGAAGTCAGTGCCTTGCCAACAGAGGTGCTCGCGATCGCGAACGGTACAAACCGCTCAGCGCTCGCCATGAAGACATACGACCGCGACGATCGCGAAATCGTTGATGACGAGGCTGCGGAAGACGATGAGAGGTACTTCTTCGGCATCGACATCGGCCCATATTGGTTCGCTCCGTTGGGCCGGGTCTTTGGACTGAGCCAGCGGTCCATCGAACGGCGAGCGTGGGCAGTCCTGCGCGATCGCATGTCGTTTGGCCACCATCGTCGCGTCAATGATGAGCGCTACAAGCGCGGACTCTTTCGAGGACTAGAGACAACCCACTCTCACGGCAGCATGCCCGGAGTGGAAGACAGCGTCGTCTATCAGTCCTACCACGCCATGATGTTCGTCGCTGGACAGCTCTTGGAGAGCAAGCCGGTAAGCCGTCGCGCAGATGAGGAAGAGGCCCCCTTCGACAATTGGTTGAAAGGACAGTTGCTCACTCGCGGTGATGAACGGTGGCTTGCGGATCGACGCGATCCCCAGATCCTGAAGGTCGATCCGGCGGGCAGCACTCGATCTGATGGCTCATGGTGTTGGCAGGTCGATAGACAGTACCTGGATGGCCAATTGACAACAGACGACGGTTTGACGGTCCTCTGGGGCCATTGGACGACCACCGATGAGGTCAACGGTGAAACGATCTCGGTGGGGTCTGTGATTGTTCCCTCGCGTTACGCGGCGACCTTTTTGGCCGCTATGCAAACCAGCCCTAGCCCTGGAGAGATTTACCTTCCAGACGCGGATCACATCGACCATGAGGAGATGATTGATGACCCAGACTTGAGGCTGTTCGGCTGGGTCAACACGGGAAGCGATTCTATGAGCCTTGACGAATATGACCCTTGGGGCGGCAAGATCAGCAGCCCAGGCCCGCGCCCTTGCCAGGAAATCCTCGATGTACTAACTCCTATGATTGATCCCGATGCGAGATCGTGGACGCTACCAGCTGGAGGCTGGCTGAGGAGCGAGACATGGTCGCGCAGCTCGGGCTACGGGGAGGAGCGTAACTTCCTGACCGGAACTCGGCTCAGCGCCGACGACAAGTTCATTCGTGCATTGTTAGAGGGACGCCCGGGCACTTCCCTGATCGTCCGCGTCAATGTCCGCCGCAAGCCGCCGAAACACGAGGCCGGCGAGGACGACTACACCTTCTACAACTATCCCTACAACCGCTACTACCTTATCGGACACGATGGAATCACTCGATCGCTCTAAATCAGTCATCGAGCTTGGCAAGCGGATCGTTGCCGGCTTGAAGCTCGGCGACGATGTCACTGCCCAATGGATGGCGCACCTGGTCGCCGAGAAAATCTCAGCTGCCGAGCAGGCGTCCGAAGGCGGGCGAGATGCCGCGGTAGCGGGATGCGTTGATGTCATCCTTAAACTCTGGGCGTACCGGTACACGTTGCCTCCGTACATGCGACCACTCAGGGAGCTAGACCCGCTGCTGCGCACGCTTAATTCCTTGGGCGTGAATGAGGAAGATGAGCTCAGGTTTTTCGTGCGCCCGCCTAGCCGCGAAGAGCTTGAAGGTGCTACCGAGAACGAGAAGATGCTCTTTGAGTTCGCGATCGGCATCGATAACGTGGCCAGGGAGCTGATCCGTCACACACTCAGTATTGCCGCTGAGCGGTCAGTCAACGTGGTCAAGCCGTGGCTGGAGGAAGCCTTCAAGGGCAGTGTGGAAGCCCCCGTGGAGTTGCTGCTCTCAAGATTCGTCGAAGAAAGTCTGCTGAAGGGCCAAGAAAAGGCGAAGCAACAGGCCATGCTCAATAGAATCGAAAGACTGGAGAGATTTGCGAACGCAGCATCGCTCCTGGCCGACGAGATGAGAAAAACGCTCCGTCAAGAAACTGAGGAATCGGGTGACTGATGAGCATGACTGCAAACCGCATACAGCATTTTTTGCCAACCCGATGCAGCCCGTTCCGTCCGAGCCGAGAGATGCGTTGCCCTCTTCCAGCCTAACTTTTC
>JAEUNU010000297.1 GCA_016789125.1 Zoogloea sp.
CCGGCGGGTAGACTTGATCCTGCGCGACAACGGCCCGGGCTTCGCCCCCGAAATCCTGACCCGCGCCTTCGAACCCTATGTTACGACCAAGGCCCGCGGCACCGGGCTCGGCCTGGCCATCGTAAAAAAGATCATCGACGAACACGAAGGTGAGATCCGTCTCGCCAACCGAGAAACCGGCGGTGCCGAAATCCGCATCCGCCTGCGCAGCGCCTCCCAATCAGAACCCAGCGTCCATGGCCAAAATTCTCATCGTTGACGACGAAGTCGGCATTCGCGAGCTCCTCTCGGAAATCCTCCGCGACGAGGGGCACGACATCATCCTCGCCGAAAATGCCGCCGCCGCCCGGGCCGCCCGCAACGCCGCCCGCCCCGACCTCGTGCTCCTCGACATCTGGATGCCCGACACCGACGGCGTCAGCCTGCTCAAGGAATGGTCCGCCAATGGCCAGCTCACGATGCCCGTCGTGATGATGTCCGGCCACGGCACCATCGACACCGCCGTCGAGGCCACCCGCATCGGCGCGATGGAGTTCCTCGAGAAACCCATCGCCCTGCAGAAGCTCCTCGCCGCGGTCAAGCGCGGCCTCTCCCGCATCAAGCCCGCCCATGCCCCCAGCCCCTTGGGCCTCGGCGCCTTCGCCCGCTCCGCCCCGCTGCGCGACCTCAAGAAGCGCCTCGAGCAGATGGCCGACAAGTCGCGCATCATCCTGCTGCGCGTCGGCCCGGGCAGCCTGGCCGAACTGTGCGCACGCACCCTGCAGCGCATCGGCACCCCGTGGCTCGACCTGTCCCTGTCCGCCGCGCCCCTCGAACTCAACACCCTCGAAGGCGCGCGCAACGGCCTGCTCTACGTGCCCGAGCTGTACTACCTGTCGCGGCCCCAGCAGAAGAACCTGGTCTTCGCAATGGACCGCCTGGAGCGCCACGGCCACACCCTGGTCGTCGCCACCGAGCACGACATCGACGAGCTCATCGAGCACGGCTGGGACGAGCGCGCCCTCGCCCGGCTGTTCGAAGTGTCCCTGGCCCCGCCTACCCTCGGCGAGATCCGCGACGAGATCCCCGAGATCGCCCGCCAGATCCTGCTCCACTTCGTCGAGGCCGGCGAGGTGCCGCCCCGCCGCCTCAGCTCCGCCGCACTCAACGCCCTGCGCAACCGCAACTGGAGCGGCGGCTACGCGGAACTCAAGGCCGCCATCAAGTCCCTCGCCCTGGGCACCCTGGAAGACGAAATCGACATGGACGAAGTCGCCCATCTGCTGGTCAAGACCCCGACCGCGGCCCTCGGCCTGCCCCTCGACCTGCCGCTCCGCGAGGCCCGGGAGATCTTCGAGCGCCTCTACTTCGAGCACCACCTGCAGATCGACGGCAGCAATATGACCCGCCTCGCCGAAAAGACCGGCCTCGAGCGCACCCACCTCTACCGCAAGCTCAAGCAGCTCGGCATCAGCGTCGGCAAGCGCCACGACAACGGCGACGGCTAACGACCCCACACCGACCCGCCCGGCCCTGAAATGCGACACCCCAAGGCAGAACAACAATGAAGATCATCATCCTCGGTGCCGGCCAGGTCGGCGTCTCGGTCGCCGAAAGCCTCGTCTCGGAGGCCAACGACATCACCGTCATCGACCAGGACGGCGAGCGCCTCGCCAACCTCCAGGAACGGCTCGATCTCCGGGTCGTCACCGGCAACGCGGCCTCCCCGTCCATTCTCGACCGTGCCGGCGCCGGCGACGCCGACCTGCTGATCGCCGTCACCCAGTCCGACCAGACCAACCTGTGCGCGTGCCGGGTCGCCAAGACCCTGTTCAACGTCCCGACTCGCATCGCCCGGCTGCGCGCCGCCGACTACGAGGACCACCCCCAGCTCCTCGACGACAGCAACTTCGCCGTCGATCACTCGATCTGCCCCGAGCAGATCGTCACCGACTACATCCGCAAGCTCATCGAGTACCCCGAGGCGCTGCAGGTGCTCGAGTTCGCCGACGGCATGGTCACGATGATCGCCGTGCGCGCCATCGAAGGCGGCATGCTGGTCGGCAAGCCCCTCAAGACCATCCCGCTGCGGCTGCCCAACATCGACGCGCGGATCGCCGCCATCTTCCGCCACGACCAAGCCATCGTGCCCACCGGCGACACCGTCATCGAGAGCGGCGACGAGGTCTTCATCGTCGCCGCCAGCTCCCACATCCGCCGGGTGATGACCGAGCTGCGCCGCATGGACAAGCCGATCCGCCGCGTGATCATCGCCGGCGGCGGCAACATCGGCCTGCGCCTGGCCAAGGCCATCGAGAAGACCGTCGCGGTCAAACTCATCGAGCGCGACCGCCGCCGGGCCGAACACCTCGCCGCCGAGCTCGAGCGCAGCGTCGTGCTGCGCGGAGACTCCACCGACGAAGCCCTCCTCGACGCCGAGAGCGTCGAAGAGACCGACATGTTCCTCGCCCTCACCAACGACGAGGAAGACAACATCATGTCCGCCTCGCTCGCCAAGCAGATGGGCGCCCGCCGCACCCTGGCGCTGATCAACCGCAAGTCCTACGTCGACCTCGTGCAGGGCGGGCGCATCGACATCGCCATCTCGCCGGCCCAGACCTCCATCGGCCAGCTCCTCGCCCGCGTCCGGCGCGGCGACGTGGCCGCCGTGCACAGCCTGCGCCGGGGCGCCGCCGAGGCCCTCGAGGTGATCGCCCACGGGGACGCCAAGCACTGCAAGGTGATTGGCCGCAAGCTCGAGGAGCTCGACCTGCCCGACGGCGCCACCATCGCCGCCATCGTCCGCCAGACCGGCACCAGCCGCACCGAATACCGCGACCTGGTGCCCTACGAGGTGCCCATCGTCGAAGTCATCATGGCCCACCACGACACGGTGATCCGCGCCGACGACCACGTCATCGTCTTCTGCACCAGCAAGAAACTCGTCGCCAAGGTCGAAAAGCTCTTCCAGGTCGGCTGGGGGTTCTTCTGATGGACGCGCTGCTCCCCGTCGCCAACGTACTGGGCCGGCTGCTGTCGATCTTCAGCTTCGCCTACCTGATGCCCATCGCGGCCTCCATCCACTACCGCGACGGCACCACTGCCGACTTCGTCGCGGCCATGGTGATCTCCCTCCTCTCCGGGCTCACCCTCTACTTCGTCACCCGCGCCAACTACCGCGAGCTCAAGCCCCGCGACGGCTTCCTGCTGGTGTCCACCGTATGGGTGCTGATGGCGGGGATCGCCACCATCCCCCTGCTCCTCGTCTACGACACGATGAGCTTCACCGACGCCTTCTTCGAGACCATGTCCGGCCTCACCACCACCGGCGCGACGGTGATGACCAAGCTCGACACCGCACCACCGGCCATCAACCTGTGGCGCCACGAGCTCAACTGGCTCGGCGGGATGGGCATCATCGTGCTGGCCGTCGCCATCCTGCCCATGCTGGGGGTTGGCGGCATGCAGCTCTACAAGGCCGAAACCCCCGGCCCGATGAAGGACGCCAAGCTCACCGCCCGCATCGCCGACACCGCCAAGGCCCTGTGGCTGGTCTATGTCGGCTTCACGATCGCCTGCGCGCTGCTGCTCAAGCAGGCCGGGCTGTCGTGGCTGGATTCGATCTGCCACACCTTCGCGGCCATGTCCCTCGGCGGCTTCTCGACCCGCGACGCCAGCGTCGGCGCCTTTGACGACCCGATGGTCGAGTTCATCCTGATCGTCTTCATGATGATCGCCGCGATGAACTTCGCCACCCACTTCCTGGCCATCCGCGGGCGTGACCTGCGCATCTACTGGCGCGACGTGGAAGTGCGCGGCGTGATCGGCGTGATCGTCGCCTCGTGCTTCGGCGTCGCCTTCTACCTGTGGCTTGAGGGCACCTTCGAGGACTACCCCACTGCCCTGCGCCACGTCAGCTTCAACCTCGTCTCGATCGGCCTCTCGTCCGGCTTCGTCAGCCAGGACTACGAGAAATGGCCGGTCTTCGCACCGCTGTGGATGATGTTCCTCGCCAACCTCACCTGCAGTTCAGGCTCCACTGGCGGTGGCATCAAGATGATCCGCACCCTGATCCTCGCCAAGCAGGCCAACCGTGAGCTCACCAGGCTGGTCCACCCCGCCATAGTCAATCCGGTCAAGGTCGGTGGCAGCCCGATCCCCAACAACGTGGTCATCGCGGTGCTCGGCTTCATCTTTCTTTACTTCATGAGCGTCGTGATGCTCACCTTCCTGCTGATCCTCAGCGGGCTCGACTTCATCAGCGCCCTCGGGGCGGTGGTGGGCAGCATCACCAACGCGGGGCCGGGCCTCGGCGTGGTCGGCCCCGCGTCCAATTACTCCGTCCTCACCGATTTCCAGACCTGGGTGTGCAGCTTCACGATGCTCCTCGGCCGCCTCGAGGTGCTGTCCCTGGCGGTGGTGTTCACGCCGCAGTTCTGGAGAAAGTAGGTAGTGGGCATTACTGAACGTGGCAGCGCTGGCGATCAGCCGCGCCCCACTTCCCAATCCCCACTTCCTACTCCCCATTCCTCAAAAAGCGGATAATCCCGCCTTTGCCGCACCGCGCGGTACTGCTGCCGAGGATTCCAAGTGAGCCGTCCGAAGAACGACACCTTCCTGCGCGCGCTGATGCGCCAGCCCACCGACTACACCCCGCTCTGGCTGATGCGCCAGGCCGGCCGCTACCTGCCCGAATACCGCGAGACGCGCAAGCGCGCCGGCAGCTTCCTCGACCTCTGCAAGAGCCCCGGCCTGGCGTGCGAAGTCACCCTTCAGCCGCTCACCCGCTACAAGCTCGACGCCGCCATCCTCTTCTCCGATATCCTCACGGTGCCCGACGCGATGGGCCTCGGCCTGTACTTCGCCGAAGGCGAGGGCCCCAAGTTCGAGCGCCCGCTGAAGGAAGAATGGGAGATCCGCAACCTCGCCGTGCCCGACCCCAACATCGAGCTCGGCTACGTGATGGACGCCGTCGCCGAGATCCGCCGCGCCCTCGACAACTCGGTGCCGCTGATCGGCTTCTCCGGCAGCCCCTGGACACTCGCCTGCTACATGGTCGAAGGCGGCGGCTCCGACGACTACCGCAAGGTCAAGAGCCTGCTGTACAGCCGCCCCGACCTCATGCACCACATCCTCGGCGTCACCGCCCAGGCCGTCACCGCCTACCTCAACGCCCAGATCGAAGCCGGCGCCCAGGCCGTGATGATCTTCGACTCCTGGGGCGGCGTGCTGGCCCATGACGCCTACCGCGAATTCTCCCTGGCCTACATCCGCCAGATCGTCGCCGGCCTCACCCGTGAGAAGGACGGCGAACGCGTCCCGTGCATCGTGTTCACCAAGGGCGGCGGCCTGTGGCTGGCCGACATTGCCGACTGCGGCACCGACGCCGTCGGCCTCGACTGGACGGTGGACATCGGTGCCGCCCGGCGCCTGGTCGGCGACAAGGTCGCGCTGCAGGGCAACCTCGACCCGGCCGTGCTGTTCGGCAGCCCCGAAGCCGTCGCCGCCGAAGCTCGCAAGGTGCTCGACGCCTACGGCCCCCATCCCGGCCACGTCTTCAACCTCGGCCACGGCATCTCCCAGTTCACCCAGCCCGAGAACGTCACGGTGCTGGTGGACACCGTTCACGAATACAGCCGCCAGCTGCGGGCCCAGGCCGGCTGAAGGCCTGCGCTTCTGTAATACCCGAAGGCCGGCCCGCGCCGGCCTTTTTTGTTTCCGCGGCACCGAAAACGAAAGGGGCAAAGACGCCCCCGTCAAGCAGAAAATTTGTCCGGCAGGGCTTGACTTGTACACAGCGCCTGAGCGTGTTTCGATCACGTTACAGAAACCTTTCCCAAGCGCTCAGCATTTTTTCAAGTCTTTGTTTTTAAACTATATAATT
>JAEUNU010000067.1 GCA_016789125.1 Zoogloea sp.
CTCCAGCGTATAGGCCTCGCTGGCGATGCTCTTGTCGAGATCAAGCACCGCGTAGCTGAGGTTCTCCACGTCCATCCGGATGCCGTAGCCCATCACCAGCATCAGGATCACCGTGCCGAGCAGGGCGAGGGTGAGGCGGAAGGGGTCGCGGCGCAGCTCGGTGGCCTCGCGGGCGCTGAAGCTCCACAGCCGGGCCAGGCTGAAGCGGGCCGGCCTGGCCGGTGCGGGGGCTTCGTGGGGCGGCGGGGGCGCTGCCGCGGCGGGTTCGCTGGCGCTGGCCTCGCCACCGCTGGCTTCGCTCAGGCAGGCGATGAAGGCCTCTTCGAGGCTGGCCGCGCCGCGGGCCGCCATCAGCGCGGCGGGGGCGTCGCTGGCCAGGATGCGGCCGGCGTGCATCAGGGAGATGCGGTCGCAGCGCTGGGCCTCGTTCATGAAGTGGGTGGTGATGAAGATCGTCACGCCGTCCTGGCGCGAGAGCTGGATGATGAGCGCCCAGAAGCGGTCGCGGGCCACCGGGTCGACGCCCGAGGTGGGCTCGTCGAGGATCAGCACGTCGGGCTGGTGGAGCACCGCCACGGCCAGCTGCAGGCGCTGGCGGATGCCCAGCGGCAGCGCGTCGGGCAGGCTGTCCATCACCGGGCCGAGGTCGAAGCGCTCGGCCAGCGCGGCGATGCGGGCGTCGCCCTCGGCTTGGGAGAGCCGGAACAGGCGCGCGTGGAGCTGCAGGTTGCGGCGCACCGAGAGTTCGCCGTACAGCGAGAAGCTTTGGGACATGTAGCCGACCCGCCGGCGGGTGTCGATGTTGGTGGCGTCGAGCACCTCGCCGAGCAGCCGGGCCTCGCCGCGGCTGGGCGGCAGGAGGCCGGTGAGCATCTTCATGGTGGTGGATTTGCCGCAGCCGTTGGAGCCGAGGAAGCCGAAGATCTCGCCGCGGCGCACTTCCAGGTTGACGTCGTCCACCGCGATGAAGTCGCCGAAGCGCATCTGCAGGCCGCGGGCCGAGATCACCACCTCGCCCGCCGTGAGCGGCGGGATGGTGAGCCGGCTGTGGCCGTCGCGGCGCTCGGGCGGCAGGAGGGCGAGGAAGGCTTCCTCGAGGCTGTCGGTGGCGGTGCGGCTGCGCAACTCGGCTGGGGTGCCGGTGGCCAGCACCCGGCCGCTGTCGACGGCCACCAGCCAGTCGTACTGCTCGGCCTCTTCCATGTAGGCGGTGGCGACCAGCACGCTCATGCCCGGGCGCCTCGCGCGGATGTGGGCGATGAGCTCCCAGAACTGGCGGCGGGAGAGGGGATCGACGCCGGTGGTGGGCTCGTCGAGGATCAAGAGGTCGGGGTCGTGGATGAGGGCGCAGCACAGGCCGAGCTTCTGCTTCATGCCGCCGGAGAGCTTGTGGGCCGGGCGGTCGGCGAACGCTGCCATGCCGGTGGCGGCGAGCAGCTCGGCGATGCGGCCCTCGCGCTCGGCGCGGCCCTGGCCGAACAGGCGGCCGAAGAAGTCGATGTTCTCGAACACCGACAAGGTGGGGTAGAGGTTCTTGCCGAGGCCCTGGGGCATGTAGGCGATGCGCGGGCAGACCGCCTCCCGGTGGCGTGGGCTGGCCATGTCGCCGCCGAGCACCTCGACCTGCCCCTGCTGGATCTGCCGCGCCCCGGCGATCAGCCCGAGCCAGGTGGATTTGCCCACCCCGTCGGGGCCGATGAAGCCCACCATGCGGCCGGCCGGGATCTCCAGGTCAAGCCCGTCGGCCGCCAGCACCGCGCCGTAGCGGTGGCGGAGGCCGGCGAGGCGGACGACCGGGCTCATGGCAGCTTCACGTCCAGCCCGGGCGGCCACGGCGTGTCGGCGGCGAGGCGCAGGTGGGCCATGCCGGGCAGGCCGGTCTTGACCTGCTCGGGGTATTGCTGCAACAGCTCGGGGGCGATGCGCGCCTTTACGCGGAAGACCATCTTCTGGCGTTCGCTCTGGGTCTCGACGGTCTTGGGGGTGAACTGGGCGACGCTGGCCACGTACGACACCTGGGCCGGGATCACGAATTGGCGGGCGGCGTCGAGCACGATGCGCACCTCGCTGCCCAGGGCCACGCGGCCGGCGGCCTGCTCGGGGAGGAAGAAGCTCATGTACACGTCGGCGATGTCCACCAGGCTCACCACCTTGCCGCCGCTGCCCACCACCTCGCCGGGCTGCACCACGCGGTACTGCACGCGGCCGCCACGGGGTGCGCGCAGCACGCCGTCCTCGAGTTCGGTGGCGAGGCGCTCGACCACCGCGACGGCGGCGTCGATGCCCGCCTGGGCCTGGGCGACCTGGGCTTCGGCGGCGCCGATGGCGGCCTTCGCGGCGGCGATCTGGGCCTGGGCCACGCTCACGCTGGCGCCAGCATTGCGGGCCCGGGCGGCGTCCTCGTCGGCCTGCTGGGCCGAGGTGGCGCGGTCGGCCAGGAGGGCCCGGGAGCGGGCCTCGGTCTTGCGGGCCACTTCGAGCTCGCTCTTGCGCTGCACCAGCAGGGCCTCGGCCATCGTGGCGTCGGCCTTGCGCTGGGCGAACTGGGCGAGGGCGGTCTGCTTTGCGCTCTTCGCGTTGGCGACCTGGGCGCGGGCCTGGGCCAGCTGGGCGTCGAGGGCGCGGGTGTCCATGCGGGCGATCACCTGGCCTGCCTTCACGAAATCGCCTTCGTTCACCAGGATCTCGGCAACCCGGCCGGCGAGCTTGGCGGCCACATCCACCTCGACGGCCTCGATGCGGCCGTTGCCTTTCACGAAGCTACCGTCGTCGGCGGCCGGGCGGAGCTTTTGCCAGGCGAGGAGGGCGGCCAGCAGGGCTGTGGCGAGCAGCGCGCCGCGGATGAGCCAGGTTCGGGTGTCGGGTTTCATCGTGCTTCCTTCGGGCTTCAGCGCGGCGCGCCGCCGCCCAGGGCCTTGTAGAGGTTGACGGTGCTGGCCATGTGGGCGCGGCGCAGCTGGACCAGGGCCTGCTCGGCGTTGAACAGCGCCCGCTGGGCATCGAGTACGTCGAGATAGCTGCTCACGCCGCGCTCGAAGCGCAGGGTAGCCAGCCGGGCGCGGTCGGATTCGGTGGCCACCAGGGCCTGCTGCTCGCGCACCTGGGCGGCCAGCCAGTGGCGGGCAGCGAGGGCGTCGGCCACCTCCCGGAAGGCGGCCTGGATGCTGACCTCGTAGTCGGCCACCGCCACCAGCCGGCGGGCCTCGGCGAGGCTCAGGTTGGCGCGGTTGCGGCCGCCGTCGAAGAGGGGCAGGCGTAGCGCGGGGGTGAAGCTCCAGGTGCTGGCGCCGCCGCGGAAGAGTCCGTCGAGCTCGGCGCTGGAGGCGCCGCCGAAGCCGGTTAGGGCGATGTTGGGCAGGAAGGCGGCGCGGGCCGCGCGCACGCTGGCCTGGCTGGCGGCGAGGCGCTTCTCGGCGGCGCGGAGGTCGGGCCGGCGGATGAGGAGTTCGGCGGGCAGGCCGGCGGGCAGCGGCGCTTCGAGGCCTTGTTCGGTCAGTGGCGCGGGCTGTCCGGCGGGCGCGGGGGCGTGGCCGCAGAGCTGTTGCAGCAGGGCGTCGTTCTGGGCGCGCTGGCGTTCGAGGGCGGCGAGTTCGCCGCGGGTGTTGAGGAGCAGGGATTCCACCTGGCGCAGCTCGAGGTCGGAGCTGCTGCCCACCTCGGCCCGCCGGCGCATGATGCGGAAGGATTCCTCGCGGGTCGCCAGGGCCATCCGGGCCAGCACGATGCGCTCGTCGAGCTCTCGCGCCAGCAGGTAGGCGTTGGCGAGCTGGGCGACGAGGCCGAGCTCGAAGGCCTGGCGGGCTTCGTCGGTGGCGAGGAACTGGTTGAGGGCGGCTTCGTTGAGGCTCTTCACGCGGCCCCAGAAGTCGATTTCATACGTGACCAGGTTGGCGCCGGCCCGGTAGTTGCCGCCGATCTTGTCGCGGCCGGTGACCGACAGGTCGGCCGGGGTGCGGCTGCGGGTGCCGCTGGCACCCAGCTCGACGGCCGGCCGGCCGGCGGCTTCCTGGATGTCGTAGGCGGCGCGGGCTTCGGCGACCCGGGCGACGGCGACGCGGAGGTCGCGGTTGTGGGCGAGGGCGTTGGTGATGAGCGCACGCAGGTGAGGGTCGGCGAACAGGGCGTCCCAAGTAGCCGGGCGCTGGGCGGCGTCGCCAGGCGCGAGAGCGTAGGTTTGCGGCAGTTCGATCCGGGGTGGGACGCCCGGGCTGGCACAGGCGGCCAGGCCTGCCGCGATGCAGGCGATCAGCGTTGCGCGGAAGCGGGGACTGATTGAAACAGGCTTCACGATGACTCCCTGCCGGGTGCCCGGCGAGCGTTGCTGCCTTGGGCGTATTCCAACACTTGTTGGAAACTCCGGCAAGGGTGTGGTAGGGCTTTGCGCCGGTGTCGTGAAGAAGGATTGACGCGGGTCAATATTTTCACCAACGTTCGTTGGATTATTGGCGGGTGAGGCGGCGCGATGTTCCGGCCTCGCCCGCGCTTTCATCCACTTGTCTTCATTTTTGAAGGGGCCCCGCCATGCCTGCCAAGGACGCGTCCCGAAGCCCCGGCCGCCCCCGGGGGGGCGATTCGGCCTGCCGCGGGCGGCTGCTCGAGGCGGCGATGGAGGCCTTTGGGCGCAGCGGCTACGACGGCGCCAGCCTGCGGGCGATCGCGCTGGCGGCCGACTGCGATGTGTCGATGGTGGCCCATTATTTCGGCTCGAAGTCCGAGCTGTGGCGGGCGATGGTCGATGAGCTGGCCCAGCGCCATCAGGCCGACCGTGGCGAGATCGCCCGCAGCCTCGCCGAGCCGGGCGTGGCGCTGGAGACGCGGGTGCGCTGCGGGGTGGGCCTGCTGTTCGACCGCATCGCGCGGCAGGCGCCGCTGGCCCGCCTGCTGATGCGCGAGGCGGCCGAGACCGGCGAGCGGGCCGACTATGTGCTCACGCAGCTGATGCAGCCCAACCTGGAGCTCTACCGGCCCCTGTGGGAAGAGGCGATGGAGGCGGGCATTCTGGGCCGGAGCGATGTCGTGGTGGCCCACACGGCGCTGGTCGGGGCGATCGCTTCGGTGATCTCGATGCGGGTTTCGATTGGCCGCCTGAGCAGCCATGAGATGGAGTTGGCCACGCTGCGGGAAGCGTTTCTGGACGTGCTGCCGCGGCGCGGGCCTCAGGGCGCTTCGCCGGCCCGGTAGGGCAGCCGCTCGGAGAGTTCGTCCAGGTAGTCCTCGACGCCGCCGCGCTCGCGGGCCAGGAAGTCGGCCACCGCATCGGCGAAGCGCGGGTCGGCGAGCCAGTGGGCGGAGGTGGTGCGTACCGGCTCAAGGCCGCGGGACAGCTTGTGTTCGCCCTGGGCGCCGCCTTCTAAGCGACCGATGCCTTCGGCGATGGCGTAGGCGATGGCCTGGTAATAACAGGCTTCGAAGTGCAGGCAGGGGATGTATTCGACGGCGCCCCAGTAGCGGCCGTAGAGGGCGTCGGCATCCCGCAGGAAGAAGCTCGCCGCCACCGGCTGGCCGCCACGTTCGGCGATCATCAGCACGCAGGCGTCGCCGGCCTGGCGGGCGTGCTCGGCGAAGAAGCCCAGGTTGAGGTAGGGCGTGGAGCGGTGCTCGGCGTAGGTGCGGGCGTAGCAGGCGTGGAAGAAGGCCCAGTCGTCGGCCCGAATCTGTGCGCCGCGCAGGATGCGGAAGGTGATTCCGGCCTCCGCCACCTTGCGCCGCTCCTGGCGGATCTTCTTGCGCTTGACGTGGGTGAGGCGGGCGAGGAAGTCGTCGAAGCTGGCATAGCCCGCGTTGTGCCAGTGGAACTGCACCCCGTGGCGGAGCGCCAGCCCGGCATCCCGCAGCCAGCCGGCTTCTTCGGTGGTGGGGAAGAGCACGTGCAGGGACGAGGCGCCGGAGCCCCGCACCATCTCCAGCACCCGGGCCAGCAGCAGGCGGCGGCTGGCCTCGTCGCGGCCGAGGATGCGACGGCCGGGTACCGGCGTGAAGGGCAGCGCGGCCAGCCACTTGGGGTAGTAGGCCAGGCCGTGGCGCTGGTAGGCGTCGGCCCAGGCCCAGTCGAAGACGTATTCGCCGTAGGAGTGGGCCTTGAGGTAGAGGGGCATCGCGGCGACGAGGGTGTCGCCGTTCCACAGCGTGGCGTGGCGGGGCGCCCAGCCGGTGCGTGGGGCGACGCAGCCGGAGGCCTCGAGGCCGGCCAGCAGCGCGTGGGCGAGGGGCGCCTGGCCGGCGAGGGCGTCCCACTGGAGCGCGGGGATCTCGGCGAGGGCGGCGTGGAGGCGGAAAGTCGGCATGGCGGCCATCCTACACCGGCCCGGTGACGCGCCGGGCGCGCGGTGCGGCGCGGCTTCGCGGTATAGTGTCGCCCCATGAAAACCCCTCTTTCCGTCGCTGTCGCCCAGCTCGATTGTGTCGTGGGCGACATCTCCGGCAATGCGCGCCGGATCCTCGATGCGGCAACCCGCGCCAAGGCCGCGGGTGCCGATGTGCTGCTCACCCCCGAACTCGCCCTGTGCGGCTACCCGCCCGAGGACCTGCTCCTGCGGCCGGCTTTCCTGCAGGCCTGCGCCGAGGAGCTCGACGCCCTGGCGGCGCAGGTGCAGGGCATCACGGTGCTGGTGGGCTACCCGGCCGAGCGGGCCGGAGAGCGCTTCAACGCCGCCGCGGTGATCCAGGACGGCCGCGTGGCGCGCACCTACTTCAAGCACCGCCTGCCCAACTACGAGGTCTTCGACGAGGAGCGCTACTTCGAGCCCGGCCATGAGGCCTGCGTGTTCGAGCTGAAGGGTGTGCGGGTGGGCGTCAATATCTGCGCCGACGTGTGGGAATCCGGCGCCGCCGACGTTGCCCGCGGGGCTGGCGCCGAGCTGCTGCTGGTGCTCAACGCCTCGCCCTTCCACATGCACAAGCAGGGCCTGCGCTACGAAGTGCTGCGCGAGCGCATCGCCGACACCGGCCTGCCGGTGGTGTACTGCAACCTGGTGGGCGGGCAGGACGAGCTGGTCTTCGACGGCGGCTCCTTTGCGCTGGACCGGGACGGCACGCTGGCCTGGCAGGGCACGTCCTTCGCCGAGGAGCTCGCCATCCTGCGCTTCGCCGACGGCGCCTGGCTCGACCGCGGCGTGCCAGAAGCCCGACCGGTGGAGGCTGATGTTTACGACGCGCTGGTGCTGGGGGTGCGCGACTACCTGGGCAAGAACGGCTTCCCCGGTGCCCTGATCGGCCTGTCGGGGGGCGTCGACTCGGCACTCACCCTGGCGATCGCCGTCGATGCGCTGGGGGCCGACAAGGTGCGCGCGGTGATGATGCCCTCGCCCTACACCGCGCAGATGAGCCTGGACGACTCCCGCGAGATGGTGCGCCGCGTCGGTGTGCGCTACGACGAGATCGCCATCGAGCCGGCCATGCGCACCTTCGCCGACATGCTGGCGCCCCAGTTTGCCGGCCTGCCCGAGGACACCACCGAAGAGAACCTGCAGTCGCGCATCCGCGGCATGCTGCTGATGGCGCTCTCCAACAAGACCGGCGCGATCGTGCTCACCACCGGCAACAAGAGCGAGATGGCCACCGGCTACGCCACGCTCTATGGTGACATGGCGGGTGGTTTCGCGGTGATCAAGGACCTCTACAAGACCTTCGTGTATCGTCTGTGTGCGTGGCGCAACGCCCAGCCGGGCGGCCCGGTGATCCCCGACAACATCCTCACCCGCCCGCCCTCGGCCGAGCTCAAGCCCGACCAGTGCGACCAGGATTCCCTGCCGCCCTACGAGGTGCTCGACGCGATCATCGCCGCCTACATGGAAGAAGACCTGTCGCCCCGCGAGATCGTCGCCCGCGGCTACCCCGAGGCCGACGTGCGGCGCACCGTGGGGATGCTCCGGCGCAACGAGTACAAGCGCCGCCAGGCCCCGCCGGGCGTCCGCGTCACCCAGCGCGGCTTCGGCAAGGACTGGCGCTACCCGATCACCTCGCGCTACCGCGACGCCTGAACCCACGAAACCACCACGAGGCCGCTTAGAACCGGCCCGACAACAGCAACCCGACCGCCTGACCATTCCAAGGAGAACATCCGATGAAGAAAATCGAAGCCGTGATCAAGCCCTTCAAGCTCGACGAAGTGCGCGAAGCCCTCTCTGAAGTCGGCATCACCGGCCTGACGGTGACCGAAGTGAAGGGTTTCGGCCGCCAGAAGGGCCACACCGAGCTCTATCGCGGCGCCGAATACGTGGTGGATTTCCTGCCCAAGGTGAAGATCGAGGTGGTCGTCGCCACCGACGTGGTGGACCAGGCCGTCGAAGCCATCATCAAGGCCGCCCGCACCGGCAAGATCGGCGACGGCAAGATCTTCGTGATGCCCGTCGAGCAGGTCGTGCGCATCCGCACCGGCGAGACCAACGAATCGGCTATCTGAGCCCCGGCCTGCCTTGAAGAAAGCCCGCCCCCGCGGGCTTTTTGTTTTTGTGGGGTGGCTTCGCGTAAAATGTGATGTTTTACGCATTTCCGGATTCACCCATGGCCTCCACCGTCCGCACCCGCTTCGCCCCCAGCCCCACCGGTTACCTGCACATCGGAGGCGCGCGAACCGCGCTGTTCTCGTGGGCCTACGCGCGGCGCCATGGCGGCCAGTTCATCCTGCGCATCGAGGACACCGACGTGGCCCGCTCCACGCCTGAGGCCGTCCAGGCCATCCTCGACGGCATGAGCTGGCTCGACCTCAACTGGGACGAAGGCCCGTTCTACCAGATGCAGCGCATGGACCGCTACAAGGCGGTGATCCAGGAAATGCTCGCCGCCGGCAGCGCCTACCCCTGCTACATGCCGCCCGAAGAACTCGACGCCCTGCGCGAAGCCCAGCGTGCCCGCGGCGAGAAGCCCCGCTACGACGGCCGCTGGCGCCCCGAGCCGGGCAAGCAGCTGCCCGCGCCGCCGGCCGGCGTCGCGCCGGTGATCCGCTTCAGGAACCCCACGGATGGCGTCGTGGCCTGGGACGACCTGGTCAAGGGCCGCATCGAGATCAGCAACGCCGAGATGGACGACCTCATCATCGCCCGCGCCGACGGTACGCCCACCTACAACTTCTGCGTGTGTGTAGACGACTGGGACATGGGCATCACCCAGGTCATCCGCGGCGACGACCACGTGAACAACACCCCGCGCCAGATCAACATCCTGCGGGCCCTGGGCGCGGTCGTGCCCCAGTACGCCCACCTGTCGATGATCCTCGGCGGCGACGGCCAGAAGCTCTCCAAGCGCCACGGCGCGGTGAGCGTGACCCAGTACGACGACGACGGCTACCTCCCCGAAGCCGTCATCAACTACCTGGCGCGCCTGGGCTGGAGCCATGGCGACGACGAGATCTTCTCCCGCGAGCAACTGGTGGAATGGTTCGACCTGGACCACATCACCCCCTCGGCGGCCCAGTTCAACACCGAGAAGCTCAACTGGCTGAATGCCCACTACATCAAGCAGGCCGACGATGCCCGCCTGGCCGCCGACGTGAGCCGCCGCCTCGCCCGCCGCGGGGTGGACCCGGAAACCGGCCCGGCGCTGGAAGCGCTGATCGCGCTGTACAAGGACCGGGTGAGCACCTTGAATGAACTGGCCGATGCCGTCGAGCCTTTCTACATCGACCTGCAGCCGGCGCCGGAGCGGATTGCCCAGCATCTCACCGATGCGGCCCGGGCCGCCCTGGCCACCCTGCGTGGCAAACTGGCCGACGCGGGGTGGGAGAAGGCGGTGCTCAACGCCGCCATCAAG
>JAEUNU010000096.1 GCA_016789125.1 Zoogloea sp.
CACCGAGGCCACCCCGCCCGCCCCCGGCGCCTGACCCCGGCCCCCGCGCCCCCACACCGATGAACAACTCTCCCTTCGTCCGCAAGGCCGCCAGCGTCCAGAGCGTCATGCTCCAGGTGCTGCTCGCCCTCCTCCCCGGCATCGCCGCCTACGTGTGGTTCTTCGGCCCCGGCATCCTGGTCCAGATCGCCCTCGCCAGCGCCGCCGCCCTCGCCGGCGAAGCCGCCATGCTGGCCATCCGCGGCAAGCCCAAGGCGCTATTCCTCACCGATCTGTCGGCCGTCGTCACCGCCTGGCTGATCGCCCTCAGCTTCCCGCCCATCGTGCCCTGGTGGCTCACCGTCACCGGCACCCTGCTGGCGGTGGTGGTCATCAAGCAGCTCTACGGCGGCCTCGGCCAGAACCCCTTCAACCCGGCGATGGGCGCCTTCTGCCTGATGATCGTCGCCTACCCGGCGCTGATGTCCCAATGGCCCGCCGCCGGCCAGCTCGACTTCGCCACCCAGCTCCAGCTCATCTTCGGCGGCCTGCGTGAAGTCGACGCCATCACCGGCGCCACCCCCCTCGACGCCCTGCGCACCGCGCTGCGCAGCGCCGCCAACCCGGATTCCGAGCTCCACGGCCTGCGCGCCGCCCAGCTCATGGACGGCCCGGCCTTCGGCTGGCTGGGCGGCAAGGGTGGCGAATGGGTGGCCCTCGGCTACCTCGTCGGCGGCCTGTGGCTGATCCAGCGCCGCATCATCACCTGGCACATCCCGGTGGCCTTCTGCGGCGCGCTGTTTGCCAGCGCGCTGGTGCTGTGGGGCCTGCGCCCCGAGGGCTTCGCCTCGCCGCTTTTCCACCTGGCCAGCGGCGGCGCCATGCTCGGCGCGTTCTTCATCCTCACCGACCCGGTCTCCGGCGCCACCACCGCCCGCGGCAAGCTGCTCTTTGCGGCCGGCGCCGGCGTGCTCACCTGGGTCATCCGCAGCTTCGGCGCCTACCCCGACGGGGTCGCCTTCGCCACGCTGCTGATGAACATCTGCGTCCCGCTGATCGACATGAAGACCCAGGCCCCGGTCTTCGGCCACAAGAAAGACTGACGCCATGAGCGAACCCACCGCCCTCGGCCTCTCGGCCCGCACCGGCAGCGTGATGGTGGCCTTCACGGTCGTGTTCACCGCCCTGATGGCCTTCACCTACAGCGCCACCAAGCCCCAGATCGACGCCTCCGCCGCCGAGGAGAAGATGAAGCTCATCTCCGAGGTGCTGCCCCCCACCAGCTACGACAACCTGCTCCTCGACGACTACGCCGTGCTCGGCCCCACCCGCGAGCTCGGCCTCGACGACGGCGGCCGGGTGTACCGCGCCCGCCAGGCCGGCCAGCCCGCCGCGCTGATCCTCGAAGCCACCGCCCCCGACGGCTACAGCGGCCGCATCGACCTGATCGTCGCGGTACGCGCCGACGGCAGCGTGTCCGGCGTGCGCGCCGTCAGCCAGCGCGAAACCCCCGGCCTCGGCGACTACATCGACCCGAAGAAGGACAAGGATAAAAAAGCGCCCTGGATCACGCAGTTCACCGGCCTCGAAGCCGCCCGGCTGCCCCAGTGCAAGGTCAAGAAGGACGGCGGCGACATCGCCTACCACACCGGCGCCACCATCAGCGCCCGCGCCGTCACCAACGCCGTGGCCCGCGCCGCCCGCTACGCCGCCGACAACCAGAACCGCCTGTTCGCCGCCCCCAGCGGCAGCAGCCTCTGACGGAGCCCCTCCATGGACACCCAAACCTATCGCGAGATCGCCTGGAACGGCATCTGGAAGCAGAACTGTGGCATCGTCCAGATCCTCGGCCTGTGCCCCATCCTCGCCATCAGCACCAACATCGTCAACGCGGTCAGCCTGGGCCTCGCCACCATCGTCGTGATGGCGATGGCCAATCTCGTCATCGCCGCGCTGCGCAACTTCATCCCCTACGAGATCCGCATCCCGGTGTTCATCCTGATCATCGCGGCCCTCGTCACGGTGGTCGACCTCGCCTTCAACGCCTACCTCCACGAGCTCTACCTGGTGCTCGGCATCTTCATCCCGCTGATCGTCACCAACTGCATCGTGCTCGCCCGCGTCGAAGCCTTCGCCGCCAAGAACGAGCCTGGCGGCTCGACGGTGGATGGCATCGCGATGGGCATCGGCCTCACCCTGGTGCTGGCGGTGCTCGGCGCCATGCGCGAGGTGGTGGGCAGCGGCACCCTGCTGTCGGGCATCGACATGATCATCCCCGGCGCCCAGCCCATCGTGCTGTTCGGCGACGGCTACCCGGGCTTCCTGATCGCCATCCTGCCCCCCGGCGCCTTCATCGCCCTGGGCTGCCTGATCGCCGGCCGCAACTGGATCGAGGCCCGCAAGCAGGCCCGCCTCCGCGCCAACCCGCCGGCAACGCCCACCGAACCCGCAGCCCCCGCCGAGCCCGCCTGATGGCTGACATGCGCCTGGCCGCGGTGGCTGAGGTCTTCCGCCGCCTCCGCGACGCCAACCCCCACCCCACCACCGAGCTCGAATACGCCAGCCCCTTCCAGCTCCTGGTGGCGGTGGTGCTGTCGGCCCAATCCACCGACAAGGGCGTCAACATCGCCACCCGCAAGCTGTTCGCCCTCGCCCCGACGCCCGAGGCCATGATGGACCTGGGCGAGGCCGGCATCGCCGAACAGATCAAGACCATCGGCCTCTACCGCAACAAGGCCAAGAACACCGCGCTGCTCTCCCGCCAGCTGATTGAACGCCACGGCGGCGAGGTGCCCAAGGACCGCGCCGCCCTCGAAGCCCTCCCCGGCGTCGGCCGCAAGACCGCCAACGTGGTGCTCAACACCATCTTCGGCGAGCCCACGATGGCCGTCGACACCCACATCTTCCGCCTCGCCAACCGCACCGGCCTCGCCCCCGGCAAGGACGTGCTCGAGGTCGAGAAGCGCCTGCTCCGCCGCATCCCCAAGGACTACCTGCGCGACGCCCACCACTGGCTGATCCTCCACGGCCGCTACGTCTGCGTCGCGCGCAAGCCCAAGTGCGGCGAGTGCATCATCCGGGATCTCTGCCTTTTCAAGGACAAGGGCTGACTCAGAATGGACACAGCTCCTGTAGGGGCAACTTCAGTCGCCCTCCGCCGGTAAAACCTGGGGAGATCCCTTGTTTGATCTCCGCGGGCGACTGAAGTCGCCCCTACAAGTCACCCCTACAAGTCACCCCACAAGACCACAAACACCTATACGCCCCCAGAGCCCCCACCATGTTCGACCCCTCCCGAGACCAGGCCCGCCAGTTCTTCATCAGCGCCTGGCACAAACACAAGAACCGTGAAGTCCTCACCCAGCTCGAGGTCATCGCCGCCGACCTCGTCGCCCACCACCCGGAATACCACGCCCTGATCGAAGACCCGGACGGGGTGCACAAGGATTTCAGCCCCGAGGACGGCCAGGTCAACCCCTTCCTGCACCTCTCGCTGCACCTTGCCATCGAAGAGCAGCTCTCCATCAACCAGCCCCCCGGCCTGCGCGAAGCCTTCGAGCAATGCCAGGCCCGCCACGGCGACCGCCACGCCGCGCTCCACGACGTGCTCGAAGCCCTCGGCGAAACCATCTGGCGCGCCCAGCGCGACAAAGCCCCCCTCGACGCCCTCGCCTACGTCGAGGCGGTGCGCAGGAAGGCGGGTAGCTGAAGGCCACACCCGGCCCACGCGCTCCGTGCCCCGCGCCGGCCGCACAATGCAGGCGATGTAGGAGCGATGTAGGGGCGACTTCAGAGGGTGTCGCGAAACGCCTGCCCGAGCGCTTGGGCTACGATCAGGCGTACAGCGATGAGGTTGAGACAGTGATGGGTCAGGACAGGATCAAACGCCGTGTCACACGGATCAAGGTGGGAACCCAGTTAGGTTTGGACGG
>JAEUNU010000123.1 GCA_016789125.1 Zoogloea sp.
GCCGACGACTGGGCCGCCATCGACGCCGCCTTCCTCGCCAACGACAACCCCTGGAGCGGCCCGGCGGGGGCGTACGAGCGGCTCTTCTCGCAGATCGTGAACATCGCCCCGGCGCCGGTGGGGCTTGGGCCGGGGTGAGCCTGGCAGGCGGGGGCGGGCGTTTCAGCCTGGCCCCCGCCGGATGCACCGCCCAGGGCGGCGGGGCCGGCCGTCAGGGAAGCCCGCTGTTACCGGAAAAAGTCGGGGTGATATACTCGCGGGCTGAAAAATTCCGCCTTACCCGGTGTTGCGCATGCAACTCTTCGCCCTCGGACTCAACCATCATACTGCGCCCGTCGCCATCCGCGAGCAGGTGGCCTTTCGGCCCGAACTGCTGACGCAGGCGCTGGGCGATCTGGTGCGGGCCAAGCCGGTGAAGGAGGCGGCGATCCTGTCCACCTGCAATCGCACCGAGCTCTACTTCGCCACCGAGCACCCCCAGCACGCCGCCGACTGGTTCGCTGAATACCACCGGGTGGCCCTGCAGGATCTGTCACCCTACCTCTACACCTTCCCCCAGCGGGACGCCATCCGGCACGTCTTCCGGGTGGCCAGCGGGCTCGACTCGATGGTCATCGGCGAGCCGCAGATCCTCGGCCAGGTAAAGGACGCGGTGCGCCACGCCGAGCAGGCCGGCACCCTCGGCTCCACGCTGCACAAGCTCTTCCAGCGTAGTTTCTCGGTGGCCAAGGAGGTGCGCTCCACCACCGCCATCGGTGCCAACATCGTGTCGATGGCCGCCGCCGCGGTGCATCTGTCCGAGCGCATCTTCGAGAGCGTGCGCGACCAGCGCGTGCTCTTCATCGGCGCCGGCGAGATGATCGAGCTGTGCGCTGCCCACTTCTGCGGCGAGCAGCCGCGCAAGGTGACCATCGCCAACCGCACCGCGGCCCGCGCCGAGGCCCTGGCCGCCCGTTTCGGCGCCGACGTGATCCGCCTCGACCAGGTGGCCGAGGTGCTGGCAGGCTACGACATCGTGGTCTCGTGCACCGGCAGCCCGCTGCCCATCATCGGCCTCGGCATGGTCGAGCGCGCCCTCAAGGCCCGCCGCCACCGCCCGATGGTGATGGTCGACCTGGCCGTGCCCCGCGACATCGAGGCCGAAGTGGCGGCCTCGGGCGACGTCTTCTTGTACACCGTCGATGATCTCGCCAAGGTCGTCGACTCCGGCCTCGAATCCCGCCAGGCGGCGGTGATCGAGGCAGAGGGCATCATCGACGAGCGGGTCGATGGCTTCCTGCACTGGCTCGACAGCCGCGGCACGGTGCCCACCATCCGGGCCCTGCGCGAGCACGCCGACGCGCTCCGCCGCGCCGAGCTCGAACGCGCCAGCCGCCTGCTGGCCAGGGGCGAAGACCCCCAAAAGGTGCTCGAAGCCCTCAGCCAAGGGCTCACCAACAAGCTCCTCCACGCCCCGACGCGCTTCCTCAACGACGCCGAGGGCGAACTGCATGGCGACTGCGCCGAGCTGGTGCAGCGCCTCTTCAACCTCCACCGCGACCACTAGCCCGCAGGGCTGCGGTCTGCCACGCCTGCCCGCGCGGGCCCGTCACCCATGAAACAGCGCATCCGCGACAAGCTGGACAATCTCGCCGACCGTCTGCAGGAGCTCGACCGCCTGCTCGCCACCAGCGAGGCGGCCAGCGACATGGACAACTACCGCAAGCTCACCCGCGAACACGCCGAGATCACCCCGGTGGTCGGCCTCTACCGCGAGATGTGCCAGGCCCGGGACGACGAGGCCACCGCCCGCTAGCTCCACTCTGACCCCGAGATGAAGGAGCTCGCCGCCGCCGAACTCGACGCCGCCCAGGCCGCCCAGGCGCGCATCGACGCCGAGCTGCAGACGGCGCTCCTGCCCCGCGACCCCAACGACGAGCGCAACCTCTTCCTCGAGATCCGCGCCGGCACCGGTGGCGACGAGGCGGCGCTGTTTGCCGGCGACCTGCTGCGCATGTACACCCGCTACGCCGAGCGCCAGGGCTGGCGCGTCGAGATCATCTCGGCCAGCGATTCCGAGCTGGGCGGCTACAAGGAGGTCATTGTCCGCGTCGCCGGGGCGGGCGCCTACAGCAAGCTCAAGTTCGAGTCCGGCGGCCACCGGGTGCAGCGTGTGCCGGCCACCGAGACCCAGGGCCGCATCCACACCTCGGCGTGCACCGTGGCGGTGATGCCCGAGGCCGACGAGGTGGGCGACGTGGAGCTCAACCCCGCCGACCTGCGCATCGACACCTTCCGCGCCTCCGGCGCCGGCGGCCAGCACATCAACAAGACCGACTCGGCGGTGCGCATCACCCACCTCCCCACCGGCATCGTCGCCGAGTGCCAGGACGGCCGCTCCCAGCACCAGAA
>JAEUNU010000141.1 GCA_016789125.1 Zoogloea sp.
CTACTCCCACCAGAAGAACAACGTGTGGGGCATCACCGCCCGCAACCGGGAGCAGAACTTCGCCCTCAACCTGCTGATGAACCCGGAGATCGACTTCGTCACCCTGCTCGGCCAGGCCGGCACCGGCAAGACCCTGCTCACGCTGGCCTCCAGCCTCACCCAGGTGCTCGAGACCAAGCGCTACTCCGAGATCATCATGACCCGCGTCACCGTGCCGGTGGGCGAGGACATCGGCTTCCTGCCCGGCACCGAGGAAGAAAAGATGGCCCCTTGGATGGGCGCCCTCGAGGACAACCTCGACGTCCTCAACGGCACCACCGGCGAGGGCGGCGAATGGGGCCGCGCCGCCACCCGCGACCTCATCAGGAGCCGCATCAAGGTCAAGTCGCTCAACTTCATGCGCGGGCGCACCTTCATCAACAAGTTCCTCATCATCGACGAGGCCCAGAACCTCACCCCCAAGCAGATGAAGACCCTCATCACCCGCGCCGGCCCCGGCACCAAGGTGGTGTGCCTGGGCAACATCGCGCAGATCGACACGCCCTACCTCACCGAGGGCTCGTCGGGCCTCACCTACGTGGTCGACCGCTTCAAGGGCTGGCCGCACTCCGGCCACATCACGCTGCAACGGGGCGAGCGCTCGCGCCTCGCCGACCACGCGGCGGAGGTGCTTTAATCGCGCCACGTTCCCGGCCCTTGCCGCCCCGGGGGCAAGGGCCGGGCCATCGGGTCAAGATCCCAGCTCCGCCGCCGTGAACGCAGGCAGGGCCGGCGGGGACAGCTCCCCAGGTGATTCCAACACGCAAGACCCACGGGCCCGGCACGCCCGGCAGCAGGAGGCCAACGCGGTGGCAGCAATCCAGATCGATCAGCGCCCCTTCACGCGGGCCTACGGGGGCTACCTTCTCGCCCTGCTGGTCACTGCGCTGGTGCTCGCCCACCTCAGCTGGACCAGCTACCACGAAGCCATCCGCCGCGCCGAACTCAGCTCGGCCGGCCTCGCCCGGGTTAACGCACTGGCGCTCGACACCGCCCTCCGGACCGCCGACATGCTGCTGGGCCAGGCGGCCGAGATGCTCGCGCCCCACATCGACGACCCTGCAGCCCTGCAGCGCGCCTGGCAGGAAGAAGCCCGCCGGCTGCGCGGCCACATCCGCTACATCCCCCAGCTGAACAGCGTGCGCTTCTTCGATGCCCGGGGCGAACTGCTGCTCTCCACCGAGGAGATGCCGCGGCGGGTCAATGTGGCCGACCGCCCCCACTTCCAGCAAGCCCGCGACACGCCGGGCACCGGGCTCATCATTTCAGACGTCGTGCGCTCCCGAAGCACCGACCGCGAGGCGGTGGTCCTGCTGCGCGCCGTCCGCGCGGCCGACGGGCACTTCCTGGGCGTCCTCAGCACGCCCCTCGACCTCACCTACTTCGACCCGCTGCTCCGCGACACCCGGCTCGGCCCGGGCAGCGCAGCCGCGATCCGCCGCGCCAACAGTGGCAAAATCCTGGTCCGCCAGCCCCCCGTGACGAGGGAAGCCGACCTCCCCCCCGCCGATCACCCGGCCCAGCGCCTGGTCTTCGCCGGGCAGACCACCGGCAGCACCGGGTACATCAGCCCTCTGGACGGCATCGAGCGCATCATCAGCTTCCAGCGG
>JAEUNU010000143.1 GCA_016789125.1 Zoogloea sp.
TCCTCGCCCGCGTCGATCTTGCCGGCCGGCAGCTCCAGGAAAGCCCGCCCCAGCGGGTAGCGAAACTGCCGCTCGAAGATCAGGCTGCCGTCCTCGCACACCGGGATCACCACCACCGCGCCCGGGTGCCTGACGTATTCCCGCAGGCCCGTCCGGCCGTCGGGCAGGCGCACCTCGTCGCGAAAGACGTGCAGCAGCTTGCCGTCGAAAACCTGTTCGGTGGATTGCTGTTCTTCGTGCAGGGGGTCGTGCATGGGGTGCTCCGTCGGTTCGAAAGACCCGAAGCATCGCACCCGACGCCTGCGGCTGGCTAGGCCGTCCGGCATAATCAGGGCATGGATTCCGATCGCCCGCCGCTCGCCGACCACCTGCTGTCGCCCACCGGCGGGCTGGTCTACCACCTGCGCGCGCTGCGCCACCGGCACGGCCTGTGGGCGCCCTTCCACCGCGCTGCCGCCGGCTGGCTGGCCGGCTGGCAGCCCCTGCGGCGCGAGCTGGTGATCGTCGGGCCGAACGCGGGTTACGCGTTACCTGCGGGCATCTTGACGCGCTTCGAGCGGGTCACGGCCCTCGAGCCCGATCCGCTGGCCCGCTGGCTGCTCGCCCAACGCGCCGACGCCGGCCGGCTGGGCTTCAGCCGCCTCGACTGCCTGGCGACGCGGGACGGGCTGGCCCGCCTCGCCAGCGCCCATCCGGCGGCGGCGATCCTGTTCTCCAACGTGCTGGGCCAGGTCGCCGCCCCCGCCGACGACTGGCGCACCCTGCTCGCTCGCCATCTCTCCGGCCACGCCTGGGCCAGCTACCACGACGTGATCTCGACCGCCGCCCGGCCCAAGCCTGGCGGCGAGCCAGCCATCATCACAAACGATCGAGACCTGGAAACCACCCTGGCCCGCTTCTGGCCCGGCGGCACGATCGAACTGAACGACCACGAAACCTTCCGCCTCGCCAGCGACCGGCCGCACCACTACGCCGTCTGGCAGATCGCCCGGAGGCGCTGGCACCTGGTGGAGTGGGCCGACAACGCGGGCCCGCCGCCGGATCAGGCCCAGACGTCCACCTGACGCCCGGCCGGCGCACCAGCGGCCGCTGCGCCGCCATACGCCGCGCCGACGCGCCCGCTTTCCGGGCTGCCGGCGGTGGCGGCGAGTTCCTGACGGGCCTCGGCGGCCATCTGGGCGGCCTCGGCGGCGACGCGCAGGTCCTGGGACGACGGGTCGGCCGGCGCGAGGGCGGCGGCGCGGATCTGGTCGGCCTTGGCGAGGGTTTCTTCCGGTGTGCGGCCGGGCGAGGTGTTGATGCCGACCTCGCCGCCCACCGCGTAGCGCTGGCCGTCCGGCCCAGTCTGATAGCTGAAGCTGGCGCCCCGGGTGACGATGCCGGCGCCTGCCGCCATGTGGGCCATCTCGTGGGCCCGCACCACCCGGTCACGGGCCTTGAGTTCACTGACGATCTTGAGATCGGCTTCCGACAGCCCGGCGCCGGAAGCCGCCGCGCCGCGCGCGGAGGTGGCACCCGCTTCGGCCACGCCGGCAGACGCCGTCGGGCGAGCCGACAACGGGCTGTAGGCAAAAGCCTGGGCAGAGCCGAGCGCGGAAACCGACATGGGAACAGACCTGATCGAGCTTACGGAAAGCGGGACGTCGCCCGGAGCGGGCGGACGATGGCGCCCGTCGTTTCCAGATTAGACCGGAAAATGCGCCACGTCAGCGCCAACTCGGCGCCGGCTTCACTCGCCCAGGTAAGCCGCCCTCACCTTCGGGTCGGCCAGCAGCTCGGCGCCGGTGCCGGCCAGGGTGATGCGGCCGGACTCCATCACGTAAGCGCGCTGGGAGAACTCGAGCGCCAGGTTGGCGTTCTGCTCGACGAGGAGGATGGTCACGCCCTCGGCGGCCACCGAGCGGATCACCTCGAAGATCTTCTCGACCACCAGCGGCGCGAGGCCCATCGACGGCTCGTCGAGCAGCAAGAGGCGCGGCCGCGACAGCAGCGCGCGGCCGATGGCGACCATCTGCTGCTCGCCGCCCGAGAGGGTGCCGGCCACCTGCTGCAGGCGCTCCTTGACCCGCGGCAGCATGGTGAACACCCGCTCCAGGTCGGCCTCGACCCCGTCCTCGTCGCGCCGGCAGTAAGCGCCCATGCGCAGGTTCTCCTCGACGGTGAGGCGGGTGAAGATGCCGCGCCCTTCCGGCACCAGCGCGAGGCCGCGGCGCAGACGCAGGTGGGCGGGCAGCGTCTCGATGCCCTTGCCTTCGTAGAGCAGCTCGCCGCCGGCGGTGGGCAGGATGCCGGCGATGGCGTTGAGGGTGGTCGTCTTGCCGGCGCCGTTGGCGCCGATCAGCGAGACGAGTTCGCCGTGGGCAAGTTCGAGGCTGATGCCCTTCACCGCCTCGATGGCGCCGTAGGCGACCCGCAGGTCGCGCAGCTGGAGCAGCGGGGTGGCGCTCATGGCTTGGCTCCCGCGGTGGAGTGGCCGCCCAGGTATGCGGCGATCACGGCCTCGCTCTGCTGCACCTCGGCGGGCACGTCCTCGGCGATCTTCCTGCCGAAGTCGAGCACCGCCAGGCGGTCGCACAGACCCATCACCAGCTTCACGTCGTGCTCGATGAGCAACACGGTGACGCCGTCGTGGCGGATGGTCTGGACCAGCTCGCGCAGCTTGCCGGTCTCGGTGGCGTTCATGCCGGCTGCGGGCTCGTCGAGGGCCAGGAGCTGGGGTTCGGTGGCCAGCGCGCGGGCGATCTCCAGGCGGCGCTGGTCGCCGTAGGAGAGGTTCCTGGAGATGGTGTCGGCGAAGCGCTCGATGCCTACGTACTTGAGCAGCTCGTAGGCGCGCTCGGTGATGAGACGCTCTTCTTCCTTCGCGTGCTTCGTCTGCAGCAGGATGGAGAAGGGGTTGGCGCGGGAGCGGATGTGGTGGCCGGCCATCACGTTCTCGAGGGCGGTCATGTCGCGGAACAGGCGAATGTTCTGGAAGGTACGGGCGATGCCGGCCTCGACCACCTTGTGGGGCTGGCCGAGGGGCAGCTCGCTGCCGTTGAAGACGAGCTCGCCCTCCTCGGGCGTGTAGGCGCCGGTAAGCACGTTGAAGAAAGTGGTCTTGCCGGCGCCGTTGGGGCCGATGAGGCCATACACCTCGCCCTTGCGGATGGTCAGCGACACGTCCGACAGCGCGGTGAGGCCGCCGAAGCGCTTGCTGATGCCGCGGGCTTCGAGGAGGGTGATCATCGGCCCGCCTCCTTGCCGACGACCAGCTCGGGCCGCGAGTAGCGGCTGTAGGCCGGGATCAGGCCGGACGGGCGCAGCAGCATCATGAAGATCATCGCCAGCGACAGGAGCAGCATGCGCAGCACCTCGGGGTCGAGCAGCACGTGGCCGAACACTGCCTGCTGCAGCGGCACCGCCACGTGGCGCAGCACCTCCGGCAGCGCGGTGAGGGCCAGCGCGCCGACGATCACGCCGGCCAGATTGCCCATGCCGCCGAAGACGATCATCGTGAGCACCGCGATGGACTCCATCAGAGAGAAGCTCTCGGGCGACACGAAGCCCTGGAAGGCCGCGAACAGCCCGCCCGCCACGCCGCCGAAGGTGGCGCCCAGCGAGAAGGCCAGCAGCTTCATGTTGCGGGTGTTGATGCCGATCGCCTTGGCAGCCAGCTCGTCGTCGCGGATCGCCGCCCAGGCCCGGCCGACCCGCGATACCTGCAGGCGCTGGACGAGAATGACCGACAGCACCACGCAGGCCAGGAACACGTAGTAGTACAGGAACAGCGAGTTGATGGTGATCTCGTCGCCCACCTTGAGGGGCTTCGAGATGTCCCAGCCGAACAGCACCAGCGGGTCGATCATGTTGATACCCTGGGGCCCGTTGGTGATGTTGATCGGGTGGTTGAGGTTGTTCATGAAGATCCGCACGATCTCGCCGAAGCCCAGCGTGACGATGGCGAGGTAGTCACCGCGCAGGCGCAGCGTGGGCAGCCCTAGGATGATCCCGGCCAGCGCCGCAAACACCGCCCCCAGCGGGAGCACCAGCCAGAAGGGCAGATGCAGCTCGAAGTGGGGCGAGGCCAGGAAGGCAAAGGTGTAGGCGCCCACCGCGTAGAAGGCGATGTAGCCCAGGTCGAGCAGGCCGGCAAACCCCACCACCAGATTGAGTCCGATGGCGAGCATCACGTAGAGCATCGCGAAGTCGAGGATGCGCACCCAGCTCTTGCCAAACAGCACCGCGATGAGCGGCGCGCCGACGGCCAGGAGGATCACCACCCAGCGGGCCGCCGCCGGGTTGCGCTTGCCGAGCCAGGGGATGGCGAGGGCGAGTTGATTCATTTTTCAGGCTCCCTCGTTATGCGCGGTCAGCGACCCGCTCGCCCAGCAGCCCGGTGGGCCGGAAGATGAGCACGACACCGAGGATGATGAAGGCGAAGATGTCCTGGTAGCTGGAGTTGAAGAAGCCGAAGCTCAGGTCTTCGATGTAACCGCCGCCGATGGACTCCACCAGCCCCAGCACCAGCCCGCCGAGCATCGCCCCACCCAGGTTGCCGATGCCACCCAGCACCGCCGCGGTGAAGGCCTTGAGGCCTGGCAGGAAGCCCATCGCGTAGTGGGCAGTGCCGTAGTTGGACGAGAACATCACGCCGGCCACGGCTGCCAGGGCCGAACCGATGATGAAGGTGGCGGCGATGATCTTGTTGGTGTCGACGCCCATCAGGCTGGCCACCTTGTGGTTCTCGGCGGTGGCACGCATGGCGCGGCCGAGGCGGGTCTTATTGACCAGCACCACCAGGGCCACCATCAGCGTGGCCGACACCACCAGGATGGTGATCTGCACCGGAGTGATGAAGACACCCGGGATCGCCTCGAGGGGCGCAGTGGACAGCAGTTGCGGAAAGGAGTGGTAATTGCGGCCCCAGATGATCATCGCGATGGTCTGGAGCAGGAAGGACACGCCGATGGCGGTGATCAGCGGCGCCAGCCGCGGCGCGTTGCGCAGGCGGCGGTAGGCGGTGCGCTCGATGGTGTAGCCGAGGATCATGCACACCACCACCGAGATCGACAGGCCGGCGAGCAGGGTGGGCACCAGCCCGAGCTCGGGGGCGTGGATCTGGAGCAGGCGAATCGCCTCGAGGGCGACCAGGGCACCGACCATCAGCACGTCGCCGTGGGCGAAGTTGATGAGGCCGAGAATGCCATAGACCATCGTGTAGCCGAGGGCGATCAGCGCATACATGCTGCCCACGACGAGGCCGTTCACGATTTGCTGGAGGAGGGTTTCCATCGAAGATATGACCCTGAGACGGAGAAGAGGCGGATAGACGGTGCCGGCCAGACGCGGGCCGGGCTATAGGTCGGGCCGCAGCCCGACATTCGTCCGGATCGGGCAGTCGGGCTGAAGCCCGACCTACACCGAAGCCAGAGCAGCCTGCCTTATTGCACCGGCTCCCACTTGCCGGCCTTGAACTGGTAGACCGTGACGGCACCGTCCTTGATGTCGCCCCGGGCGTCGAAGGCCACCGTGCCGATCACGCCGGGGAAGTTGACCTTGCCGAGATGGGCGGCGTACTTGCCCGGGTCGGACGAGTTGGCGGCCTTCATGGCCTCGACGATCGCCGAGGCAGCGTCGTAGGCGTAGGGCGCGTAGATCTGCACGTCGGCGTTGAAGCGCTTCTTGAAGCGGGCGTTGAAGTCCTTGCCACCCGGCATCTTGTCGAGGGGCAGGCCCGGCTGGGTGCAGTAGGCATTTGGGCCGATGGCGTCGCCGGCCAGCTTGATGATCTCGCCGGTACAGCCGCCGTCGCCGGTGATGAACTTGGCGTTGATGCCGAGCTGCTTGATCTGCTTGAGCATCGGGCCGCCCTGGGCATCCATGCCGCTGTATACGATCACGTCGGGGTTCTTGGCCTTGATGCGGGTGAGGATGGCGAGGAAGTCGGTGGCCTTGTCGCTGGTGAATTCGCGGGTCACCACGCTGCCGCCGTTCGCCTTGACGGCCTTGTCGACCTCGTCGGCGAGGCCCTGGCCGTAGGCGGTGCGGTCGTCGATCACCGCGACCTTCTTGCCCAGGGAGGTGGCCGCGAACTTGCCGATGCCCAGGCCCTGCTGCACATCGTTGGCGATGGTGCGGAAGGTGGCCTTGAAGCCCTGCTGGGTGAGCTTGGGGTTGGTCGAGGCCGGCGAGACCTGCGGGATGCCGCCTTCGTTGTAGATGCGCGAGGCGGGGATCGAGGCGCCGGAGTTGAGGTGGCCGATCACGCCCTTGACGCCCGCGTCCACGAAACGCTGGGCCACGGTGGTGGCGGTTTTGGGGTCGGCGGCGTCGTCCTCGGCCATCACCTCGAACTTCACCTTCTTGCCACCCAGGGTCACGCCCTTGGCGTTGTACTCCTCGAGGGCGAGGCGCACGCCGTTCTCGATGTCCTTGCCCAGATGCGCCTGGGTGCCGGTAAGGGGCGCCACGGCACCGAGCTTGACGACTTCCTGGGCCTGGACGGCCGATGCACCAAGACCGAGCACGGCGAGGGCGACAAGGCTGTATTTCATGGGTTTTCCTCCTCTGGATTGAACGGGGCAGTGCTTTCAAGCAATTTCGACGCCACATCGATCATGTCACGCCCGGCCCGGGTGGGGCCGGGGCGCGCGGGCCGATTCAGGGCGAGTTCAAGGCCTGAGCTGCCATTTTCCGGACTGGTACTGGTACAGCGCCACGCCGCCCTCGCGGATGTCGCCGCTGGCGTCGAAGGCCACGTTGCCGGTGACGCCCTTGAAGCTGACCTTCTGGAGCTGCGGCAGGTAGCGGGCCGGGTCGGCCGAATCGGCGAGCTTCATCGCCTCGACGAGGGCGCTGGCGGCGTCGTAGCTGTAGGGCGCGTAGAGCTGCACCGGCACGCTGAAGCGCTTCAGGAAGCGCTCGTTGAAGCTCTTGCCGGCAGGCATCTTGTCCATCGGGATGCCCGCCTGGGTGCAGAACACGTCGGCGCCGATGGCCGGGCCGGCGAGCTTGATCATCTCGGTGGTGCACACCCCGTCGCCGCTGAGGAACCTGGCCTCGATGCCGAGCTGCTTCATCTGGCGCAGCAGCGGCGCGCCCTGGGCGTCCATGCCGCCATAGAAGATGGCGTCGGGCTTGGTGGCCTTCAGGCGGGTGAGGATGGCCGAAAAGTCGGTGGCCTTGTCGTTGGTGAACTCGCGCCCCACCGGCGCGACGCCGAGGCGCTTGAGGTTGTCCACCAGCGCGTCGGCGAGGCCCTGGCCATAGGCCGTGCGGTCGTCGATCACCGCGATGCGCTTGGCCTTCAGGGCCTCGGTGGCAAAGCGGGCCATCGCCGCGCCCTGCTGCAGGTCGTTGGCGATCACCCGGTAGGTGGTCTTGAACTTCTGCTGGGTGAGCTTGGGGCTGGTGGCCGACGGGGTGATCGACGGCACGCCGGCCTGCTCGTAGATGCGCGAGGCCGGGATCGCCGCCCCCGAGGTGACGTGGCCGACCACGCCCTTCACACCGGCATCGACGAGGCGCTGGGCCACCGTGGTGGCGGTGCGCGGGTCGGCCTGGTCGTCTTCGGCCAGCAGCTCGAAGCGGACCTTCTGCCCGCCCAGCACGAGGCCCTTGCCGTTGGCGTCGTCGAGGGCCAGCTGGGCGCCGTACTGCTCGTCCTTGCCCAGGTGCGAGACCGGCCCGGTGAGCGGCCCGGCAAAGCCCAGCTTGACCACCACGTCGGCCATCGCGGCCGTGCTCGCTGTCATCGTCAGGCCCGCCAGGGCCAAAATCAGTGCGCGCTGTTTCAAGTGCTCATCCTCCGCAAAGGGCGTTCATGCAAGAATGGGCCGGAAAGCCGACCACCATTCAAACGATTGTAACCAAGCCCGGCCAGTTTGGCGGAAAACGGGCAAGCTGGGGCCCACCCCGGAAAGGATGAAGCATGAAGAGGCTGATCCCGCTGTTTCTCGGCGCCCTGGCAATGCTCGGCCTGGCGGCCTGCGACGCGGTGAACATGAATGACCTGAAGCCCGGCGTGTCCACCGGCTACGACGTGCGTGACAAGCTGGGCAAGCCCGGCATCGAGTGGCGCAACGACGACGGCAGCGTGACCTGGGAATACACCCGCCAGCCGGAAGGCACCGAGTGCTTCATGGCCACCATCGGGCCGGACAACATCCTGAAGAGCCTCGACAACGTGCTCACGCCGCAGAACTTCGCCCGCGTCCAGCCCGGCTGGACCCGCGACCAGGTTCGCCGCCTGCTCGGCAAGCCACGCTCGGTGCAGAAGTTCGCGATGAAGAAGGAGGAGGTGTGGGATTGGCGCCTGCCCCCCGAGTTCAGCGCCGAAGTGTTCTTCAACATCCACTTCGACGAAACCGGCATCGTCACCGGCACCAGCCGTTCGACCCAGCCGAAAGGCAGCTGACGCTTCACAGGGCTCAAGGCGGCGGGCCGCCTGAGTTTAAACAATGTGACTTCCGCCCCCCCCCCCCCCCCGAGGGCACGGGTTTCATATCAAGCACGCCG
>JAEUNU010000147.1 GCA_016789125.1 Zoogloea sp.
CGCCGGCGTGCCTTCGAAGAGCCGCCCGCAGCCCGCCGCAAAGAGGGTGTCACCGCAGAACAGCGCCGGCGCCACGTAATAACCCACATGGCCCGCAGTGTGGCCAGGGATGTCAAGCACACGCAGGCCAAGGCCGAGGGCCGGGACCGACACCTCGTCACCTTCGCCCACCGGGTGGGTCAAGCCCGGGATCGTCTCGAGGGCCGGGCCGTACACCGGCACCGCGGCGTGCTCGAGAAGCGCCATGACCCCGCCCACGTGGTCGGGGTGGTGATGGGTGATGAGGATGGCGGCCAGGCTCAGCCCCTCGTCGGCCAGATGGCGGAGGACGGGGGCGGCATCGCCCGGGTCCACCACGACGGCGTGGGAACCAGAGCGCAGCAGCCAGATATAGTTATCGCGAAACGCGGGAAGAGGGATAATCTGCATTTTTGGATTGTAACGCCATCCTGCCGGCCAGACAGCCGTTTGCCCTTCGTCCCTGCCGATGACCCAGCCTGAATCCTTCCCCGGCCTGCACGCCTGGTTCGACACCCCGCTGGGACGCTACGTGACAGCCTGGGAGACGGCCCGCTTCGACGCGCTGGTGGCCGACATCTTCGGCTACAACGCGGTGCAGCTCGGCGCGCCGGAGTTCGATTTCCTCCGCACCAACCGCATGCCTTTCCGCTTCACGGCCGGGAGCGGCCGGGTGCAGGTCGAAACCGACTACACCGCGCTGCCCTTTGCCGCAGCCAGCGTCGACCTCGTGGTGCTGCCCCACGTGCTCGAGTTTGCCAGCAACCCTCACCAGGTTCTGCGTGAAGTCGAGCGGGTGCTGGTCCCCGAAGGTCAGGTGGTGATTGCCGGCTTCAACCCGATCAGCCTCTTCGGCCTGCGCCGACGGCTCTCCGGGGAGGCAACGGATTACCCGTGGCACGGGCAGTACCTGTCTCTGCGGCGCCTGAAGGACTGGCTGGCGCTGCTCGGCTTCGAGACCGGGCTGCAAGCCTCGGGCTGCTTCGTGCCGGCCGTCGACCAGGAGCAGTGGCTGCAACGCCTCACCTGGCTGGACTGCGCCGGCGAACGCTGGTGGCCGATAGGCGGAGGCGTTTACATCATCCAGGCGATCAAGCGGGTGCACAGCATGCGCCTGATCATGCCCAAGTGGGACCGCCGGGCTGCCGGCCGTGCGCTGGCGCCCCTCATACAGAAAGCGGGCGGCCCGCCCAAGGGCTGCTCGCAAAAATCGACCGACGAGAGAAACAGTGGACGAGATTGACATCTATACCGACGGAGCCTGCTCCGGCAACCCCGGCCCGGGCGGCTGGGGCGCTATCCTGCGGGCCGGCCCCCACGAGAAGGAGCTGTGGGGCGGCGAGCCCGCCACCACCAACAACCGCATGGAGCTGCTGGCGGTGATCCGCGCCCTCGCAGCCCTCAAGCGGCCTGTCACGGCCCGTGTGCACACCGACTCCCAGTATGTGCAGAAGGGCATTTCGGAGTGGATCCACGGCTGGAAGGCCCGGGGCTGGAAGACCGCCTCGAAGGCACCGGTCAAGAACGAAGACCTGTGGCGCGCCCTCGACGCCGAGGCGTCCCGCCACCAGATCAAGTGGCTGTGGGTGCGTGGCCATGCCGGCCACGTGGAAAACGAAAGGGCCGACGCCCTGGCCCGCCGCGGCGTCGAAGCCGTGCGCAAGAGCGGCAAGCCGGTCGAAGCAGGAGGAAGCAATTCATGAGACAGATCGTTCTGGATACCGAAACCACCGGCCTCGACTGGAAGACCGGCGACCGGCTGATCGAAATCGCCGGCGTCGAGATCATCGACCGCAAGCTCACCGGCCGCCACTACCACGTCTATGTGAACCCCCAGCGCGACATCGACGCCGGCGCGGTGGCGGTGCACGGCATCACCCTGGATTTCCTGGCCGACAAGCCGCTGTTCAAGGACGTGGCCGACGAATTCTGCGCCTTCGTTGCCGGCAGCGAGCTGGTGATCCACAACGCCGCCTTCGACGTGGGCTTCCTGAACAACGAGCTGGGCATGCTCGGCAAACCGGTGCTCACGGCGATCTGCCCGAGCGTGATCGACACCCTCAAGCTCGCCAAGGAGCAAAACCCGGGCAAGAAGGCGTCCCTCAACGCCTTGTGCTCGTTCTACGACATCGACAACACCCACCGTACCCTGCACGGCGCGCTGCTCGACGCCGAGCTGCTGGCAGACGTTTACCTGGCCATGACCCGCGGCCAGGAGAGCCTGATCATGGCCCTCGACGAGCCGGCGCCCCAGCTCGACGATGCCGACGATCAACGCGCCGTGCTGGCAGAGCGCCCACCTCTACGCGTGCTGCGAGCCACCGCCGACGAGCTGGAGGGCCACGCCAAGGTGCTCGGCGAGATCGCCAAGGCCAACAAGGGCCATTGCCTGTGGCTACCGCCGGAGCCCGCACCGGCGGCCTGAACGGCATGGCTGAAAGCCCCGCCGGGCCATCGCGCTTTCATTGACGCCCCCCCAGCTTCAAGCCCTTTTGCTGCGTTTAGGCGAACCCGACAAATCAGTTTTGTCCGTAGTTGGCCGGGTCGATGGCGGGTGTCACCTGGTTCTTGAATACCGCGCGCCCCTGGCGCTGGAGCCTCTCGGGGGGCGGCGGGCTAATGAAGATCAGGCTCGCCTCACGGTCGTTACGCAGGTTGATGGCGGCGCTGACGCCGCCGTCGATGTAGCTGCCCATCACGCCGAGGGCCATGTTCATGAACCAGCTGGCCGAGCCGGTGTTGCCGAGGCGGGCGTCGGTATTGATCCACTCGTTTGGCTTGTCGAGGTGCAGCTCGGGCCCGCCGGCTTCGGCCTGGGCGTTGATGAGGGCGGTGAGCTCGACGAGCTTGTCGGT
>JAEUNU010000241.1 GCA_016789125.1 Zoogloea sp.
CGTGCCGGTCAAGGCGGGCGACAGCCTGGTCTGCTCCGTTGGCGGCCTCGGCAGCACCTCGGTGCGCTTCATCTGATATCGAATAAGAGAGACTTAACCATGAACCTCGATACCGCAACCATCCTGAAGCTCGCCGAGCACCTCGAAAACGCCGAGCTGCAGGCCTACGACGTCACCAAGATCACCGACGACCATCCGAACATGGATTGGGACGACGCCTATGCCATTCAGGACGAGATCCGCCGCCGCAAACTGGCCCGCGGCAACAAGGTCGCCGGCCTCAAGTGCGGCCTCACCTCCTTCGCCAAGATGAAGCAGATGGGCGTCGAGACCCCGGTGTTCGGCTTCGTCGCCGACTACATGTCCCGCCCGGACGGCGGCGAGATCAAGCACTCCGAGCTGATCCACCCGAAGGTCGAGGCCGAGATCTGCATCGTCACCAAGGCGCCGCTGAAGGGCCCCGGCTGCCACGTCGCCGCCGTGATGGCCGCCACCGACTTCGTCGTCCCGGCCGTCGAGATCATCGACTCCCGCTACCGCGACTTCAAGTTCGACCTGAAGAGCGTGATCGCCGACAACACCTCCTCGTCCCGCTTCGTCATCGGCGGCAACATGCGCAACCTCGACGAACTCGACCTGCGCACCCTGGGTGTCGTCCTCGAGATCAACGGCGAGATCCGCACCATGGCCGCCGGCGCCGCCGTGCTGGGCCACCCGCTGGCCGCCGTCGCCATGCTGGCCAACCACCTGGGCGCCCGCGGCCAGGAGATCCCGGCCGGTACCTTCATCATGACCGGCGGCGTCACCGAAGCCATCACCGTCAATCCGGGCGACAACGTCAACGTCCGCTTCCAGGACCTCGGCTCCGTCTCGATGCGTTTCGTCTGAGACCACGCCGGGCGCTGAGCGCGCACCGCCGCGGCGCTTGCCCGGGCCCCTTCACACGGGGTCCGGCGCGTGGCGGTCGCCCGGCGCGGCACGGGCGCCGACGATGGCCGGGCCACACCGGTCACGTCGGCCGCCTGCACCCGATCCTGATTCCGGTCGGCATCACCCTGGCAGCAGCCCAGGCGGGCCCGTGAGGCCCCGCGCAACCAGGGAACCGGGGGCGGAGACAAACAAGAGGACACTTTCATGTCATCCAAGCAAGATCTCAGCAGCACCTTCACAAAAGAGACCGGCGAAATCCACCTCGGTGGCATCGACGCACTGGTCCGGCTGACCCTCGACCAGGTGCGCACCGACGCGCGCCGCGGCCTCAAGACCGGCATGTTCGTCTCCGGCTACCGCGGCTCTCCGGTGGGCATGCTCGACGCGGCGCTGATCAAGCAACAGAAGCTGCTCGTCGAACACAACATCAAGTTCGTCGACGGCCTCAACGAAGACCTCGCCGCCACCGCCGTGTGGGGCACCCAGATGATGCACACCGTCGGCAAGCAGAAGTTCGACGGCGTCACCGGCATGTGGTACGGCAAGGCTCCGGGCGTCGACCGCTCCGGCGACGCCCTCAAGCACGCCAACTACACCGGTATCGGCAAGAACGGCGGCGTGCTCGCCGTCGTCGGCGACGACCCGAGCTGCAAGAGCTCCTCCCTGTGCTCCCAGAGCGAGCCAATGCTGTTCCACGTCGGCATGCCCTCGCTCTACCCCGGCAACGTCCAGGAGATCCTCGACCTCGGCCTGCACGGCTACAACATGTCCCGCCTGTCGGGCCTGTGGGTCGGCATGAAGATCGTCACCAACGTGGCCGACGGCACCGGCACCGCCAGCGTCGACCCGGCGCGCCTCAACTTCGTCACCCCCGACCTCATGTTCGACGGCCAGAAGTTCACGCCCAACATGAACCTCGGCATGAACGTGCGCGTCGAGGCCCTCGAGATGGAGCAGTCGCTCTACACCCGCCGCCTCGAAGTCGCCAAGCGCTACGCCCGCGAGAACAATCTCAACAACGTCGTCTTCAAGAACCCGGACGCCTGGCTCGGCATCATGACGGCGGGCAAGACCTACAACGACCTCATGCAGGCCTTCCTCGAGATGGGCCTCGATGCCGACGCGCTGCGCCGCTACGGCATCCGCGTGCTCAAGATGGGCATGCTGTTCCCGATGGAACCGACCATCGTGCGCGAGTTCGCCGAAGGCCTCGAAGAAATCTTCGTGATCGAAGAAAAGCGCCCCTTCCTCGAGATGTTCGCCAAGCAGGTGCTCTACGGCCGCGCCAACGCGCCGCGCATCGTCGGCAAGTTCGACGAGGAAGAAAAGGAGCTCCTGCCCCACTACGGCGAGTTCGAGTCCGACATCATCGTCCGCGCGCTGCTCAAGCGCCTCGGCCGCAAGACCCGCATCGAGTCCGCCGAAAACTGGCTCAAGCGCCTCGACGAGATCCACGCCCGCACCAAGCTGCCCACCGCGGCCCGCACCGCCTGGTTCTGCTCCGGCTGCCCGCACAACAGCTCCACCGTGGCGCCCGAGGGCAGCGTCGTGTCGGCCGGCATCGGCTGCCACACGATGGCCATGTGGATGAACCGCAACGTCGTGATGGGCACCCACATGGGTGCCGAAGGTGCGCAGTGGATCGGCATGGCGCCGTTCACCCACACCGGCCACATCTTCCAGAACATGGGCGACGGCACCTACGCCCACTCCGGCAGCCTGGCGATCCGCTACTGTGCGTCCACCGACGTCAACATCACCTTCAAGCTGCTGGTCAACTCGCACACCTCGATGACCGGCGGCCAGGCCATCCAGGGCGCCAACCCGGTGCCCAATATGGTGGCCGACCTGCTCGCCAACGGCGTGCGCAAGGTCATCGTCACCACCGACGCCCCGTCGATGTACTCCGGCATCCAGCTCCCCGGCCACACCGAGGTCATGCACCGCGACCAGCTCGACGAAGCCCAGAAGGAGCTCGCCTCCACCCCCGGCACCACCGTCCTCATCCACGACCAGGAGTGCGCCGCCGAGCTGCGCCGCGCCCGCAGCCGTGGCAAGGCCGAAGAGCCGGCCGAGGTCACCGTCATCAACGAGCGCGTCTGCGAAGGCTGCGGCGACTGCGGCGAGAAGTCCAACTGCATGAGCGTCGAGCCGGTCCAGACCGAATTCGGCCGCAAGACGCGCATCCACCAGTCGTCGTGCAACAAGGACTTCTCGTGCGTGAAGGGCTTCTGCCCGTCCTTCCTCACCATCACGCCGAACCCCGAACCCGCGGGTGACGGCGCGCCCAAGAAGAAGAAAAAGGGCCGCATCCCGGCCCTCGAGCGCGAGCTGCCCCAGCCGGTCAACAAGATCGACGACACCATCGGCGTCGGCATCCACGTGATGGGCATCGGCGGCACCGGCTCGGTGACCGTCGTCGCCACCCTGGCCAACGCCGCCCGCCTCGAAGGCAAGCACGTCATCGGCCTCGACCAGACCGGCCTGGCCCAGAAGGGCGGCGCGGTGATCTCCGACATCAAGATCACCCACGTCCCGTTCCAGGGTTCCAACAAGATCTCCGACGGCCGTGCCGACCTGTACCTGGGCTTCGACATCCTCAACGCCACCGACCCGAAGAACCTGGACAAGTGCAGCCCCAACCGCACCATCGCGGTGGTCTCCACGACCCAGACCCCGACTGGCCAGATGGTCTCCAACCGCAAGGTGGCCTTCCCCAACACCCGGGGCCTGACCGCCGGCATCGATCGCGTCACCCGCAAGGACGACAACGTCTTCCTGGACGGCCAGGCGATGGCCGAAGGCCTCTTCGGCGACGCAATGGCGACCAACAACTTCATGGTCGGTGTGGCCTACCAGGCCGGCACCATCCCGCTGAAGGCCGAGTCCATCGAGCAGGCCATCAAGAACTCCGGCGTCGGTGTCGAGCAGAGCCTCGCCGCCTTCCGCTGGGGCCGCATGGCAGTGGTCGACCGCGCCTTCGTCGAAGCCGAGATCGCCCGGCAGGCCGGCGCCGGTGTCGTCCAGCTGAAGGCCGCACCGCAGCTCAGCCCCGCCGCCCGCGCGATCGTCGACAGCGTCGGCGCCCAGGGCGAGGTCAAGCGCCTGCTGGAAATCCGCGTGCCCGACCTGATCGACTACCAGGACGAAGCCTACGCCAAGCGCTACGCCGAGGTGATCAAGCGCGTCGTCGCCGCCGAACAGCGTGCCCTGCCGGGCAGCCAGCTGTCCGAGGCCGCCGCCCGCTACCTCTACAAGCTGATGGCCTTCAAGGACGAGTTCGAGGTGGCCCGCCTGCACACCGACCCGGCCTTCCTGGCCCAGCTCGACGCGCAGTTCAAGCACGGCTACACGGTCAAGTACAACCTGGCGCCCCCGATGCTCTCCGAGCGTGACCCGGAAACCGGCCACCTCCAGAAGAAGCAGTACGGCGAGTGGATGTTCAAGGCCTTCAAGTTCCTCGCCAAGCGCAAGTCCTGGCGTGGCGGAGCCCTCGACATTTTCGGCAAGACCGAAGAGCGTCGCCAGGAGCGCCAGTCCATCGAGGACTACATCAAGGTTCTGGACGAGATCATCTCCCGCCTCAGCGCCAGCAACCACGCCGCCGCCGTGGCGCTGGCCAGCGTTCCCGACGAGATCCGCGGCTTCGGCCACGTGAAGGAGAAGAACCTGGCCGCCGCCAAGAAGCTGTACGAGGAGCGCCTGGCCGCCTTCCGCAACGCCGAGAAGGTTCGCCAGACTGCCTGAGCGGCAAGCCAGCTCGAGTAGCCCCCGCAACCCCCGCCGTGGAAACACGGCGGGGGTTTTTCATTGCCGAGGCACCATCCGCCAACCGGGCCGCGGCCACCCGATCAGGCTACTCAAAGCGGGTTGCGAACAAACCCAGCCATGACGTCAGCACCATCCGTGAAATTCTTTACGATTTAGCGCATTACCATATTGCGCCGCACCACCCATGACGATATTCTTTCACCTGTCTCCTCCACCCTCCTCCTTGGTGTGGATTTAACCCGAGCGGCGCCCCCCTGCTGCTCGGGTTTTTCTTTTGGCGATGTCACCGTAAACGACAGAGACGCACCACACCAAGGATGGACCTTGTAGGGGCAAGCTCGCCCGCTGAGCTGGAGTGGGGGATCTGCGCCTGCTCCGGCTGAGTACAAGCAAGCTCGCACCTGCACGCGCAGGCAAATCAAGCCTCCATCTTCCGGTTTTACCGACTGAGTGCGACGGAAGGTGCCCCTTGCTGCCTCCAAGCGCTTCCGATCTCAAGGTCAGCCAGGGCGGGCGATTGGCAAAGCGCGTCGGCACTTTGCCGATATCAGCGCCTGGGATGGATCTGGCGCCGTGCCGGACGCCGATCAGCGCTTGTCAGAGATGGGCGGGGAGCGCACGTCCAGCCCCCAGTCGCCATAGGTGTACCAGTCGTCGCCGAGCATCTCGGCCGGGTGCTGGGTGCGGCCGGAGCCGTTGCCGCAGGCGAGGGAATCGGCGGGGCAGTATTTGTCGCAGCCCCAGCAGATGCGCTCGGGGTGGGACGGATGGAGGGGGAATTTCTTGGCCATGCGGGGCGGCGAGTCGGAAGACCCGCCGCAGCATACGCCGCACCGCCGGCCGTGCTTTGACTGCGGTCAAGCCGCTGGCCGCGCCTCAGCTACACAGCGCGCGCCAGGCCTCGGGGATGGGCACCGCGCGGATGCGCGTCGGGTCGCCCGCCTCGCGCACCGCGAACACACGCACCTCGCGCCCTTCGGCGATCACGGTGTCGCCGCGGCGGGCGATGTGGTGCATCACGAAGCTCCGCCCCTTCCATTCATCAACCCAGCTCTCGATTGCCAGGTCTTCGCCGTAGGTGGCGGGGTTGCGGAAGCTGGCCTGGGCGTCCACCAGCGGCGTGCCGATGATGCCGCAGTCGCGCTCGGTGTCGCGCCAGCTGGGCACGCCACAGGCGGTGAAGAACTCCCGGCTGGCGGTGTCGAACCAGCGGAAGTAGTTGGAAAAATGCACGATCTGCGCCGGGTCACAATCGACGAAGGCGACCCGGTAGCGGTGGATGTGGCTGCGCGGCATGATCTGTCTCCTTTGACCGAAGCTGACGGGCCCGCAGCACGCCGCGGGCCCTGCACTCAGCGGCCGCCCAGCCTTTCGGCGAGGCGCCCCCATTCGGACTGGAAGACCCCGGCGTCCATCAGCTGCACGTCGCGCATGATCGGCGGGAAGGCCATGTGGGCCACCACGTCGCGCTCGATGTCGATGCCCGGCGCCACCTCCAGCAGCTCGACGCCCTCCGGGCTGAGCCGGAACACCGCCCGCTCGGTGACGTACAGCACCACCTGCCCGGTGCTGGCCGCGTAGTGGCCGCTGAAGGTGATCTGCTCGACGTGGTCGAGGAACTTGCGGCTCTTGCCCTCGGCCACGATCTTGAGGCGCCCGTCCTCGACGGCCACCTGCAGCCCGCCGGCGGTGAAGGTGCCGCAGAAGACCACCTTCTTGGCGTTCTGGGTGATGTTGATGAAGCCGCCGCAACCCACCGGCCGGCCGCTGAACTTGCTGACGTTCACGTTACCGTGCTGGTCGGTCTGGGCGAGGCCCAGGAAAGCCACGTCGATGCCGCCACCGTCGTAAAAGTCGAACTGCGCCGGCTGCTCCACCACCGCCTCGGCATTCGAGGCGTGGCCGAAGTCGAAGCCTGCCGCCGGCACGCCGCCGATGGGGCCGGTCTCGAGGGTCAGCGCCATCATGTGCTCGATCTTCTCCTCGGCCGCCACCGAGGCGACGCCCTCCGGCATGCCGATGCCGAGGTTCACCACCGCGCCGGACTTCAGCTCCATCGCCGCCCGGCGAGCGATGATCTTGCGCTCGTCCAGCGGCAGCGGCGCCATCGCCCGGGTGGGCACCTTGATGTCGCCGGCGTACACCGGATTGAAGTAGGTGTTCATCGTCTGCAGGTGGTTCTCGGGCCTGCCGATCACGATGTAGTCCACCAGGATGCCGGGGATCTTGACGTCCTTCGGGTGCAGGGTGCCGTTCTTGACGATGTGCTCCACCTGCACGATCACGATGCCGCCGCTGGCCCGCGCCGCCTGGGCGATGGACAGCGACTCCAGCAGCACGCCCTCGCGGGCCATCGACACGTTGCCGTTCTCGTCGGCATACGAGCCGCGCAGCAGTGCCACATCCACCTTGGGGTTGCGGAAATACAGCCACTCCTCGCCATCCAGATGCACCACCTCGACCAGGTCTTCGGTGGCCGCCGCATTCACCTTGGCGCCCTCGATGCGCGGATCGACGAAGGTCTCCAGCCCCACCTTGGTCATGAAGCCCGGCCGCCGCCCGGCCACCTGCTTGGGGATCTGCACCAGCACGCCCTGGGGCAGGTTGTAGGCCTCGACCTTGTTGTCCATGATGAGGCGCATCAGCTCCGGCCCGCCGACGCCAAAGTGCCCGCCGACGATGCGCTTCAGCAGGCCCTCGGCGGCAAAGTGGTGCACGCCCCGGTCCTTGCCGTTGCCCACGCCGGTGGCGTGGTAGAGCGTGAGGTCACGCGGGTGGCCGGTGGCGTTGAAGGACTCGCGGATCGCCTTGACCGCCTCTTCGGCAAAGCCCGCCAGGCCCATGCCGGTGCAGTACACGGTGGCGCCGTTCTTGACCAGGTGGCCGACGTCGCCGGCTGCGATGATTCTCGCCATGTCTGTCTCCCCTCGCCCTTACTTGCCGGCCAGCCGGACGGCGCCGTCGAGGCGGATGAGTTCGGCGTTCACCATCACGTTCTCGACGATGGAGCGGGCCATCGCGGCAAACTCCGCCGGCCGCCCCAGCCGCGGCGGGAAGGGCGTCGCCTTGCCGAGGGCATCCTGCACGTCCTGGGGCAGCGCCTCCATCATCGGCGTCAGGAACAGCCCCGGCGCGATGGTGTTCACTCGGATGCCGTAGCGGGCCAGCTCGCGGGCCATCGGCAGCGCCATGGCCGCCACGCCGGCCTTCGACGCGGCGTAGGCCGCCTGGCCGATCTGGCCCTCGAAGGCGGCGATCGAGGCGGTGTTGATGATCACCCCGCGCTCGCCCTCGGCGTTCGGTTCGCCCTTGGCCATCGCCACGGCGGCGAGGCGGATCATGTTGAAGGCGCCCACCAGATTGATATTGACGGTGCGCGCGAAGGCGTCGAGCGGGTGCGGGCCGTCCTTGCCGATCATCTTCCAGGCCGGGCCGACGCCAGCGCAGTTGATGAGCCCGTGCAGCCCGCCGAAGCGGCCCACCGCCAGGTCGACCGCCGCCTGGGCCTCGGCCTCGCTGGTGATGTCGGTCTTGCAGAAGGCCACGCCGTCGCCCAGCTCGGCGGCCAGCGCCTCGCCCTTGGCCACGCCCACGTCGGCGATCACGACTTTTGCTCCGGCGCCGTGGAAGGCCCGCACGGTGGCCTCACCGAGGCCCGAGGCGCCGCCGGTGACGATGAAGATGGAGTCTTGCAGTTGCATGAGTTGTTCCTTCGAAGTCTGTATGGTCTCAGGCCCGCTCCACCAGGATCGCCATGCCCTGGCCGCCGCCAACACACGCCGAGGCGATGCCGAACTGCTGGTCGTCGAGGTGCAGCTGGCGCGACACCGTGTGGGTCAGGCGCATGCCCGAGGCGCCCAGCGGGTGGCCGATCGCCACCGCGCCGCCGCGGGTGTTGGCGCGCTCGCGGTCGAGGCCGAGCTCACGCTCGCAGCCCAGGTACTGGGCCCTGAAGGCTTCGTTGATCTCCACCCGGCCGACGTCGGCCAGCGTGAGGCCGGCCTTGGCCAGCACCGCGCGGATCGCCGGCGCCGGGCCCATGCCCATGATCTCCGGCGGCACGCCGGCCGAGGCGCCGGCCACGATGCGGGCGAGGGGCTTCAAGCCATTGGCCCGCACGAAATCGCCGGAGGCCACCAGCACCGCGGCTGCGCCGTCGACGATGGCCGAGCTGTTGCCGCCGGTCTGCACGCCCTTGAAGGCAGGCTTGAGCTTCTGCAGGGTCTCGAGGCTGGTGGGCTTGACGTGCTCGTCGCGGGCAAACACGGTCTGCCGGTCGGCCAGCTTGAGGAAGCGGCTCTGGTAGCCGTCGAGCGCGAACTCGGCGTTCGTCACCGGGGCCACCTCGTCGGCAAAGTAGCCGGCGTCCCAGGCGGCGTTGGCGCGGGCGAAGGTCTGGGCGGCGTAGGCATCGACCTCCTCGCGGGTCAGGCCGTAGCGCACGGCCACGTTCTCGGCGGTGTTGCCCATGCCCTGGCGGGTGGCCGGGTCGGTGAAGGCTTCCCACAGGAAGTCCTTGAACTCGATCTGCCCCATGCGGAAGCCGGCCCGGTGGGTGTAGGCCGCCACCGGGTTGCGCGACATGGACTCGGTGCCCACCGCTAGCACCACCTGGGCGCTGCCGAGGGCGATCTGGTTGGCCGCCTGCAGGATGGTCTCGAAGCCGGTGCCGCAGATGCGGGTGGCCAGCATCGCCGGCGCGGTGGCCGGCACGCCGGCGTACAGGCCGATGTGGCGCGGCAGGTAGTAGGCATCAAAACCGGCCTGGGCCATGTTGCCGGCCACCACCGACTGCACCTGGGCGGCCGGGATGCCGGAGCGCTCGAACAGCGCGCGGGCGGCGAAGATGCCCAGGTCGATGGGGTTCACATCACGCAGCACGCCGTTGTAGTCGGCAAACGGGGTGCGGGCGCCGGCTACAAGGTAGATGTCGTCGTAGCGGGTGACCAGCGCGCTCTTTTCAAACTCTTCGTAAGCCATGGCTCAGCCTTTCTTGCGGTTGAGGAAGTCCTGCATGCGCTTGTTGGCCTCGTCGCTGCTCTGGGCGAGGGCCGCCGCCATGGACTCGGTGTACAGGCCGTTGGCCATCGACATGTCGCCGATGTTGGCCACGGCGTTGATCGACGCCCAGTTGGAGAGCGGCGCGTTGGTGGCGATCTGGCGGGCCAGGCGGAAGGCTTCGGGCAGCACCTCGGCGTCGTCCACCAGGTAGTGGGAGAGGCCCAGGCGGTAGCCGTCCTCGGCGTCGTAGCGGCGGCCGGTGAGCATCATCTCGGTCATGCGGTCGGGGCCGACGATCTTGGAGACCCGCACCGAGGCGCCGCCCCCCACGAAGATGCCGCGCTGGCCTTCGGGCAGCTGGTAGAAGGTGCTCCGCCCGGCGACCCGCACGTGGGTGCTGGTGGCGAGCTCGAGCCCGCCGCCGACCACCGCGCCGTGGAGCGCAGCCACCACCGGCCGGCCGCCGAACTGCACCTTGTGGAACACCCGGTGCCACCACTGGGAGTGCTGCAGCACCTCGAAGGGCGTGCGGACCTGGTGCTCGGAGAGGTCGAGCCCCGCCGAGAAGTGGGCGCCCTCGCCCGAGATCACCACCACCGTGGCGTCGGCGCCCATGCCGTCGAGGGCCGCCTCGATATCCTGCAGGAGGCCGTTGTTCACCGCGTTGCGCTTGGCCGGGCGGTTGAGCCGAAGGTGGGCGATGCCGTCTTCGATGCTGAGCAGGATGTTCTCGTAGTTCATTTTGTTCCTCTGGGTTGGCGGGGCAGAGTCGCTGTTCTCCGGGCCCCGCGTGTTTCTCAGGCCGCCCCGGCGGGGACGATCACGTCGTGTTCCGGCTGGTCGGCATGCAGGCGCATCACCAGGTCGGCGCGGCGGGTGAGCACCAGGCGCTGGTTGATGTAGCCCTTGTCGGTGATCTCGCCGGCGTCGATCGACGGCGGCTCGACCAGCAGCATCGCCCGCGCCGCGTAGCCCGACGAACCGCCGCCCTCCTTCTTCAGCCGGGCCAGGCCACGCGCCACCATCGCGCGCACCGAGGGCTGGTGGAGGAGCTCCTCAACCGAGGCGTCCGCCGGCAGGTTGAACGACAGCTTTCGCAGCTCCGGGATGTTGGGGAAGATCAGAAAGCCGATCTCGTCGCGGTCGTGGCCGGTGACGACGATGTCCTGGGCCACCGGCACCAGCGCGTCGAGGGCCTTCATGCGCAGGCTGCCCACGTGCACCCAGGTGCCGGTGACGAGCTTGAAGTCCTCGCCCACCCGGCCGTCGAAGAGCAGGCCCTTCTGCGGGTGCTGCCGGTCGAGAAACTCGACGGCGTCGCCGATCTGGTAGAAGCCCTCTTCGTCGAAGGCCGCCTCGGAGAGCTCGGGCAGCTTCCAGTAGCCCGGCATCACGTTGGGGCCGCGCACGCGCACCTCCAGCTTGTCGGCCGAAGGCACCAGCTTGAGCTCGGTGCCGGGGATGGGGATGCCGATCACGCCGGAACGGTCGGGGGCGAAGTGGCTGTCGGTGCACAGCGGCGCCGTCTCGGTGGAACCCCAGCCGGACACTAGCGGCACCCGCACACCGATGGTCTCGACCGACAGGCGGCCCAACTCTTCGTACAAATGCTGGGGCAGCGCGGCGGCGGCGTAGAAGATCACCTGCAGGTTCTTGAAGAAAGCCTGGCGCAGCGCTTCGTCCTCGTGCAGCGCCGAGACCAGCATGTCGAAACCCCGCGGCACGTTGAGGTACACCGTGGGCGAGACGTCCTTGATGTTCTTGAGGCTGGTCTCGAAGGCGCCGGGGGCCGGCTTGCCGGCATCCAGGTACATCGTGCCGCCGTTGCGCAGCACCATGTTGAAGTTGTGGTTGCTGCCGAAGGTATGGCTCCACGGCAGCCAATCCACGATCACCGGCGGGGTGCGTTCGAGGAAGGGCCAGATCTGCGCCTTGGCCTGCTGGTTGGAGCAGATCATGTGCTGGGTGTTGATGACCGCCTTGGGCGCCCCCACCGAGCCCGAGGTGAACAAGAACTTGGCGATGGTGTCGCCATCGACCCGCGCGTAGGCCGCATCGACTGCCGCGGCGTCGGTGCGGGCGAGCAGCTCGGCAAAGGGCACGCAGCCCTCGGCCGGACCACCCGCCGTGCCGGTGACCACCACCCCGTCGTGCAGCGGCGCGATGGCCGCCAGCGCCGGCGCGAAGCGGGCGTGGTGCTCGACGAGGATCACCCCCGGCGTGATGTGGCTGATGTTGCTCTTCAGCTTGGCGAAGTCTTTCGAGACCAGCGAATAGGCCTGGGAGATCGCCGACACCGGCACGCCCACATGCATCGCCGCCAGCATCAGGATGGCGTGCTCGACGCTGTTGTCGGACAGCACCACCACCGGCCGCTCGGCCGACAGATTCTGCCCGAGCAGCCAGGTGGCCACCGCGCGGACGCGGGCCAGAGCCTCGGCGTAGCTGAGCTTCACCCACTCGCCGCCGGCGCCGCGCTCGGCCAGGAAGGTGCGCTCCGGCGCCGCGGTAGCCCAGCGCTCCAGGTGCTGGCCGAGCTTTTTGGGCACCGCTCCCAGGGCCATCGGCGAGCGCAGCACGCGGCTGCCGTCGGGCCGGTGGTCCACCTGCACGGTGGCCGGCGCGAAGAGCTGCAGGGGGTCGCGAATGATCGCAGTCATGGCGGCCTCCCTCACTTGCCGGACAGCACTTTCCACTCGCCGCCCTGCACCCGCACCAGCACGCGGGCGCGCTCGTCGAGGCCGAAGTGGTCGTTGGCGCTCATGTTGAAGACGCCGTGGGCGCCGGCCACCTCGCGCTCGGCCTCGAGGGCGTCGCGCAGGCCCTTGCGGAAGGCCGGGGTGCCCGGCTTGCCGGCCTTGAGGGCGGCCGGGACGGCTTTTTCGATCAGCTTGTAGGCGTCGAAGGCATAGGCGCCGAAGGAGGACACGCTGCCCGGGCCGTACTTGGCCTCGTAAAGCTTGATGTATTCCAGCGCCGGCTTCTTGGAGGGGTGCGAATCGGGCAGTTGGGCCGCCACCGCCACCGGGCCGATCGGCAGGATGCCGCCTTCGACGGCCTTGCCACCGACCTTCAGGAACTCTTTGTTGGCCGCTGCGTGGGTCTGATAGATCTGGCCCTTGAAGCCGCGCTCGGCGAGCGTGGTGTGTGGCAGCGCCGCCGGGGTGCCGGAGCCGGCGACCATCACCGCGTCGGGCTTGGCTGCCACCAGCTTGAGCACCTGGCCGCTCACCGAGGTGTCGGTGCGGTTGTAGCGCTCGACGACGGTCAGCTTGATGCCGGCGGCCTCGGTGGCGGCGGTGATCTGCTTGAGCCAGTCTTCGCCGTAGGGGTCGGAAAAGCCAATGAAGCCGAGGGTCTTCACGCCGGTTTCCTTCATGTGGCCGACCAGGGCCCTGGCCATCAGCGAGTTGTGCTGGGGCGCGCGGAAGACCCACGGGTTCTTGGCAGCCGGCAGGTCCACCGGGCACATCGCCACCTGGGGCGTCAGGGTCTCGTTGGCCACCTCGGCGATCGCCGCGCAGGCCGGCGTGCTCGACGAGCCGACCAGCACGTCCACCTTGTCTTCGGTGACCAGCTTGCGGGCGTTCTTGGTGGCCTGGCCCGGGTCGGTGGCGTCGTCGAGCACGATGTAGTTGATCTTCTCGCCGCCGATGCTGGTGGGCAGGATCGCGAAGGTGTTCTTTTCGGGGATGCCCAGGGATGCCGCCGGGCCGGTGGCCGAGACGGACACACCAATGTTGATGTCGGCCTGGGCGGCGCCCGTGGCGGCCAGCAGAACCAGGGTGGAAAGCACGCGTTGCTTATTCATTTTTGTCTCCTCCGGTGGGACGTGGTCCCGGTTGGGTCCCGGTTTGTTGGCCCGGGGTCGGTATCAGATATGAGATTTCTAACCGCGAACAAAATATACTTTATAATAATCGCACAACGCAAGAGATCTTATCTGATACTCACGGAGGAGACGATGTCCAACTACCAAGCCCCCCTGCGCGACATGCGCTTCGTCATTCATGAACTGGTCGAGAGCGCCCCGATCTGCGCCCTGCCGGCCTACGCCGACTGCGACGCCGAGCTGATCGACGCGGTGCTCGAAGAGGCCGCGCGCTTCGCCGGCGACGTGCTGTCGCCCCTCAACCCGGTGGGCGACCGGGACGGCGCGCGCTGGCTGGCCGGCGCCGACGGCAAGGGCGAGGTGCGCACCGCCGCCGGCTTCGCCGACGCCTACACACAATTTGCCGAGGGCGGCTGGATGGCCCTGCCCTGCCCGCCCGACTACGGCGGCCAGGGCCTGCCGCGCCTCCTGGCGGTGGCGGTGAGCGAGATGTGGAAGTCGGCCAACCTGTCCTTCTCCCACGTCATCACCCTCACCCACGGCGCCATCGAGGCGCTGCTGATCGCCGGCTCCGACGAGCTCAAGGCCATCTGGCTGCCCAGGCTGGTGTCGGGCGAATGGACCGGCACGATGAACATCACCGAGCCTCAGGCCGGCTCCGACCTCGCCGCCATCGCCTGCCGCGCCGTGCCCCAGGCCGACGGCAGCTACCGCATCAGCGGCCAGAAGATCTTCATCACCTACGGCGACCACGACATGGCCGCCAACATCGCGCATCTGGTGCTGGCCCGCACGCCAGACGCCCCGGCCGGGGTCAAGGGCCTGTCGCTGTTCCTGGTACCCAAATTCATCCTCGACGAAAGTGGCAACCCGGGCGAGCACAACGACGTGTATTGCACGTCGATCGAGCACAAGCTGGGCGTGCATGGCAGCCCCACCACCACGCTGGTGCACGGCGACCACGGCGGCTCCACCGGCTACCTCATCGGGCAGCTCGGCCGCGGGCTGGAGATCATGTTCGTGATGATGAACTCGGCGCGCCTGTCGGTGGGCACCGAGGGCCTGGGCGTCGCCCAGCGGGCCTGGCAGCTCGCCTCGGAATACGCAAAAGACCGCGTTCAGGGCACCGAAGTGGGCCAGAAGAGCGGCGAGCGCGTCGCCATCGTGCGCCACCCGGACGTGCGCCGCCTGCTGATGACCCAGCGCAGCCACACCGAGGCGATCCGCGCCCTCGCCTACACCATCGCCGCGCTGCAGGACATCGCCCACCAGTCGGCCGACGCCGCCGCCCGCGACGCCGCCCACCGCCGCGTCGAGCTGCTGACCCCGGTGCTGAAGGGCTGGAGCACCGAGAGCGCGGTGGAGCTCACCTCGATGGCGATCCAGATCTTCGGCGGCATGGGCTTCGTCGAGGAGACCGGCATCTCGCAGTACATGCGCGACGCCCGCATCACCCCGATCTACGAAGGCACCACCGCCATCCAGGCCGCCGACCTGGCCGGCCGCAAGATCGCCCGCGACGGTGGCCAGACGCTCGCCGCGCTGGTCGAGGAGATGCGCGCCGACCGCAGCCGGCTCGCCGGCGCCTGCAACCCACAGCTCCAGGCCATCGCCGCCCACCTGGGCGAGAGCCTCGACCACCTGCAGGCCGCCACCGGCGCGCTGCTGGAGAAGATGGGCCAGCAGCCGGCCGCCGCTCTGCTGGTGGCCGAGCCCTACCTCAAGCTGCTGGCCACCGTGGTCGGCGGCTGGCTGATGGGCAAGGCCGCCCACCTCGCCAGCCAGGCCATCGCGGGGGGCAGCAGCGATCCCTTCTACCGCCACAAGCTCGCCTCGGCCCGCTTCTACGCTGACCACATCCTGCCCAGGAGCGCCGGGCTGCTGGTGACGGTGCAGGCCGACAACAGCACGCTGCTGGCACTGGAAGACGAGGCGTTCTGAGGCTTGGCCGCCGCCCGCGCCTGCCCGGGCGGCGGCCGACGGCGCACGCTCGCAGTCGCCCGCCAGGCTGGCCCTGTGGCTTTTTTTCCCCTGAGCCCCCGGTGGTGGCCCGGCTGGAATCAAGCGCGCTGGCGCCCCCAGGCCGAACGCATCACGCTGTCGACAGCCGAGCGGATGGTGTCGGACATAAGGCTGTTTTCAGGCCCAGGCAGCTGGATCGCCTGCGACGGCCGTCGCTCAGAGCATGACCTGAGTCCCCAGCTCCACCACCTGGTTGGCGGGAAGCTTGTAGTAGGTCGCGGCACCTTCCGACTGGCGCATCATCCAGGCGAACAGGTTGCAGCGCCAGCGGGGCATCCTGCCAGGACCGTCGACGATGCTCGAGCGCGCAACGAAGTAAGTGGTGGCCATTGGCTCCAGCTCGAGCCCGTGCGCCGCCGCCAGGGCCATCGCCGCGGGCACGTCGGGCTGCTCCCGGAAGCCGAAGCGGGCATCGACGTTGTAGATCCCGGGCGCCAGCAGCGTGACGACCACGCGCTCGCCGTCTTCGATGCGTGGAACGTCCTCGTTCACCACGTGGAGGAAGACCGTCCGCTCATGCATCACCTTGTAGTGCTTGAGATTGTGGAACAGCGCGCTGGGAACCAGGGTCGGCTCGGACGTTAGGTAGACGGCGGTGCCTGACACATGGGGCACATCGGGCGGCGGCCCCTTGACGAAGCCCTCCATCGGCACGTCGATCTGTCGACGCTGGCCGGCCAGCAGGCGGCTGCCCTCCTTCCAGGTGGTGAGCATCAGGAAGATGCCGGCGCCGAGCGCCATCGGCATCCAGCCGCCCTCGCCGAGCTTGGTCAGGTTGGAGCTGAAGAACAGCGCTTCCAGCAGACCGAAGACCACCATTGCCGCCAGCAGGCCGGCCCGCAGGCGCGCTTTCGCCGCCAGCAGGATGAAGGCCGTGAGCAGGGTGGTGATGATCATCGTGCCCGACACGGCGATGCCATAGGCCGCCGCCAGCGCGCCCGACAAACGGAACTGGAGCACCAGCACGATCACCGCCACCAGCATCAGCCAGTTCACGCTGGGGATGTAGATCTGGCCGCGCTCGGTGTCCGAGGTGTGCAGGATGCGCAGCCGCGGCAGGTAACCTAGGCGGGTAGCCTGCAGGGTCATCGAGTAGGCACCGGTGATGGTCGCCTGCGAGGCGATCACCGTGGCCGCGGTGGCAAGCCCCACCAGCGGCAACAGAAACCACTCCGGTGCCAGCAGATAGAAGGGGTTCGCGATGGCCACCGGCGAGCGCAGCACCAGTGCCCCCTCGCCGAAGTAGTTGAGCATCAGCGCCGGCCAGACCAGGCCGTACCACGCCAGCCGCACTGGCCTCGCGCCGAAGTGGCCCATGTCGGCGTAAAGCGCCTCGCCCCCGGTAAGGGACAGGAACACCGCCGAGAGAAGAACGAAGGCGAGCTTCGGCTGGGACATCGCGAAATCCAGTGCGTAGCGCGGATCGACCGCCCGCAGCACCTCCGGCGTCTGCACGATGCTGGCCACCCCCATCGCCCCCAGCGCGCCGAACCACAGCACCGTGACGGGCCCGAAGAAGCGCCCGACCTGCCCGGTGCCGTGCTTCTGGATCATGAACAGCCCGGCCAGGATGCCCACGGTGATGGGCACCACATAGTGCTCCAGGTGCGGGGTGGCGATGCTCAAGCCCTCGACCGCCGACAGCACCGAGATCGCCGGCGTGATGATCGCGTCGCCGTAGAACAGCGCGGCGGCGAAGATCCCCGCTCCGACCGCCAGCAGCGCCCGCCGCGGTCCGCCGGATATCCGGTGCGCCAGTGCGGTAAGGGCCAGCACGCCGCCTTCACCCTCGTTGTCGAAGCGCAGCACGATCCACACGTACTTGAGCGAAACGATGACCAGCACCGCCCAGAAGAACGCCGACAGGGTCGCCAGCACATGCGCCTCGGAAGGGTCGATCCCGTGGGCACCGGAGAAGGCTTCCTTGAAGGCGTACAGCGGGCTCGTCCCGATGTCGCCGTACACCACGCCCAGCGCAGCCAGCGTCAGGCCGAACAGGCTGGAGCGGCTATGTTCTTGATTCGGTGTGTACATTATGTGCTCCGCGGTGGCGGTCAGGATGGTCAAAGCTGGAACCGGTATCCGACCCCGGTTTCAGTCAGGAAATGCTGGGGCTGCGCGGGGTCGGCCTCCAGCTTGTGGCGCAGGTGGCCCACGTAGATGCGCAGGTAGTGGCTGCTCTCCGAGTAGACCGGCCCCCACACCTCCCGCAGCAGATGCCGGTGGGTCATGACCTTCCCCGCGTGGGTGATCAGCGTTGCCAGCAGGCGGTATTCGATGGGCGTCAGCTTGATCCGCACACCGCTGCGGGTAACCTGCCGGCGCGAAAAATCCACCTCCACGTCGCCGAAGCACACCACCGCGGCCTCGGCCTCCGGATGGCTCCGCCCCCGCCGCAGCAGGGCACGCACCCGGGCCAGGAGCTCGCCCACCGAGAAGGGCTTGGTGAGGTAATCGTCTGCGCCGGCATCGAGCACGCCGATCTTGTCGTGCTCGGTGGACCGCGCCGACAGCACCAGCACCGGTGCCGACGACCAGGCGCGAAAATCGGCGACGAAATCCGCACCGTCACCATCGGGCAGACCGAGGTCGAGGATCACCAGCTCGGGCCTGCAACGGCCGGCCTCGATGAGCCCTTCGCGTCGGCTCTGCGCCTCGGCGACCCGCAGCCCATCGCGCTCCAGCGCAGCGCGCACGAAGCGGCGGATCTGGCTGTCGTCCTCGACGATCAGGATCATGGCGCCGGTCATTACAGCTCTCCCTCCGGAGGCAAGGTTTCGGCCTCGATGGACGGCGGACAGCCCCGCGGCAGCGTAAAAGCCACGCAGGCACCGCCGGAGGGAGGGTTGAATGCGCGGATCATTCCGCCATGGGCCTCGACGATCGCCCGGCAGATCGCCAGCCCGAGGCCCATGCCGCCCACCCGGCCTTCCGGCCGGCCGCGCTCGAAAGCGTCGAAAACCCTGTCGAGCCGATCGGGCGGAAATCCCTCGCCGGCGTTGCACACCCGCAACTCCACCTCGGCGGGCCGCGCCAGGGCTTCCAGCGCGATGGACGAGCCCGGTGGGGAATACTTGGCAGCGTTCTCGAAGAGATTGCACAGCACTCGCTCGATCAGCACCGCATCGAACTCGAGCAGCGGCAGCACGTCCAGCCCGGTGATGGCTATCGGGTGCCCGTCCAGTGCCGGCCCCAGCAGCTTGAGGCTGGCGCCAAGCACCTCCTCGACGGGCTGCCACTCCCGCCGCAGGCTGACACGCCCGCTGCGGAGCCGTGCCATGTCGAGGAGTTTGCCCACCATGTCGCTGACCCGCAGCGCCTGGTCGCGGATCGCCAGCGCCGTGTCGGCGGCCTCGGCAGGCAGCGACGCGCGGGACATGGCCAGGGAATCCGCCATGCCGTAGAGCGCAGTCAGGGGCGTCCGGACATCATGGGAGAGAGCCGACAGGATAGAACTGCGCAGGCGCTCGGACATCGCCTCGAGTTGCGCGCCATGGGCCACCTCGACAAAATGCAGCCGCTCCACCGCGGTGCTCACCAGGGATGCCAGGGCTTCGAGCAGGGGCGGGATCTCCCCGGCGCCATCAGGCACCGACACCACCAGCACCCCGCGGTTGCGGGTCGCCCCGCTGAGGGGCAAAAAATGGCGGGATCGCCCTGGTTCGTCCAGCGCCGATGATGTCACCGGCCTGTGGCCCTTGCAGACACCCTGCGCTGTGTGCAGGTCGAGGTGATCGAGTTCCACGGGGCATCCGCCCGCCGGCACGAGGCGCTCGGCGTCGGGCGCCAGCAGCAGCCAGCATCTCGCACCGGCCTGATCCGCCAGGAAGCCCCGCAGGGCCTCGTCCACCTGCTCGACGGACATCGCCCCCGCCAGCTTCCGGGCCAGATCGTAGAGGGCCCGGACGATCTGCTCGCGCCGGTCGGCCTCCTGAGCCTTGGCGCGCAGGCCGGCGGTGAGCTGCCCGACGATCAGCGACATCGCCAGCATCACCGCGAAGGTGAGCAGATACTGGGCATCGGTGACCGCAAACGAGAAGCGCGGCGGGACGAACAGAAAATCGAACAGCGCCACCCCGACCACCGCCGCCAGCACGGCCGGCCCCCGGCCCGCCTTCACGGCCACCAGCACCACCGTCATCACGAACAACATGATGATGTTCGGCAGATCGAAGCGCTGCTGGAAGGGCAAGGCGGCAGCGGCCGTCGCGGCGCAGGCCAGCGCTGCGCCCGCATAGGCCCAGATTGAGGCGTGGGGCCGCGCCTTGTCGAGAAGCCTGGGCGTCATCGACGACACCTCCGCAGTTGCCCCGGGCGGGACGACAGCGGAATTGTTGCACTGCCCTTGTAAAAAAGGCGTAAAGGCCGGAATCAGCCCAGCGCGCCGCCCGCCCCTTCCACGATCTTCTCTACCACTTCGTCCACCGTCAGCGGCGTGGTGTCGATGGCCAGCGCGGCCATGCGGCCGAGGTGTTCGCGGGCGGCGAGGGTGTTGCGGATGTTCTCCATCGCCTCGCGGTAGTGGCTGGGGGTGGCGATGCGGGCGTCGTGCTGTTCCATCACGCGGCGGAAATGCACCTCGGGGTCGGCGCGCAGCCATACGGTGTAGAAGGCGCCCAGCAGCAGCTGATAAGTCTGCGGCTCGACGACGATGCCACCGCCGGTGGCGAGCACCACCTCGGGCTGCGAGACGGCCAGCTCTTCGAGGCAGCGCTTCTCGAGCTTGCGGTAGCCGGCCTGGCCGTAGAGGGTGATGATCTCCTGCACGCTGAGGCCGGCTTCGCGCTCGATCTGCTCGTTGAGCTCGATGAAGGGACGCCCCAGGCGGGCCGCCAGGGCCTTGCCGACGGTGGATTTGCCGGCGCCACGCAGGCCGATGAGGGCGATGCGCTGGGCCCGGGCCGAGGCCGCCGGCTGGAACTCGGAGAAAAGCTTCTCGCGGATGTCGGTGAGCCGGGCCGCGGGCTGCTGGCGCAGGAACTCGACGATCAGGGCGAGGTCGCCCGACAGCAGCTCGTGCTCGGAAAACAGGTTGGCGACGGGCTGGTTGAGGGCCCGCGCGACCTTGCCGAGCACCACCACCGAGACATTGCCCTGGGAGCTCTCGAGGCGCGCCAGGTGGGGCAGCGAGACGCCCGACTGCTCGGCCAGGTTCTTGCGCGTCATGCCGCGCTGGCTGCGGAAGAGGCGAATGTTGCGCGCCAGGGTGGCGAGCAGGCGGGCCGACTCTTCGTCGAGGCCCGCCGCCGCCGCTTCGTGTTGTTGCTCGTCCTGCGCCGCTGTCACGCTGTGGCCTGTCGTGTCTGAAAAGTGCGGCATTTTAGCGCCCCGCGCGCCATATCCCAATGCGGGGCAGCGGCCCGGCTTGATCGCGGGCAAGCCGGGCCGGCATTTCAGGTGGACAGCATGGCCTGATGCTTGCTGCCGAGACCCAGGTAGGCCTCGACCACCCGCGGGTCGTCGGCGAGCTCCCGCGCCGGGCCTTGCATGGCCACCGCGCCCATCTCGAGCACGTAGGCGTAGTCGGCCACCTGCAGCGCGGCGCGGGCGTTCTGCTCGACCAGCAGGATCGAAACACCCCGGTCACGCAGCCCGCTGATGATGCGGAAGATCTCGCGCACGATCAGCGGCGCGAGGCCCAGGCTGGGCTCGTCGAGCATCAGCAGCTTGGGCTTGCCCATCAGCGCGCGACCGATGGCGAGCATCTGGCGCTCGCCACCCGACATGGTGGCGGCCGCCTGGCTGCGCCGCTCGGCGAGGCGCGGGAACAGCGCGAAGACCTCCTCCATCGTCTGCGCCTGGTCGCGGTGGCCCTTGCGGAAGCGCTGGAAGGCGCCCAGCAGCAGGTTGTCCTCGACGCTCATCTCGCCGAACAGGTCGCGCTTCTCGGGCACCAGCGCGAGGCCCTGGATGACCCGCTTCTCCACGTTGGCCGCGCGCTGCACGTGGCCGTCGAAGTCGATGTGCCCGCTTGAGGGCAGCAGCCCCATGATCGCCGCCAGGCTGGTCGTCTTGCCGGCGCCGTTGGGGCCGATCACCGTGACGATCTGCCCGGCGCCCACCTCGAGGCTGACGTTGTGGATGGCCTCGACCTTGCCGTAGTTCACCCGCAAGTCCTGCACCTTCAGCAACGCACTCATTCCACACCTCCCAGGTAAGCCGCCAGCACCCGCTCGTCCTGCTGGATCTCCTCCGGCAGCCCTTCGGCGATCTTCTGCCCGAATTCCATCACCACGATGCGATCCACCAGGCCCATCACGAAGTCCATGTCGTGTTCCACCAGCAGGATCGCCACGCCCTCGGCCTTGAGCTTTCTCAAGAGCTCGGCGAGGGCTTCCTTCTCCTTGAAGCGCAGGCCGGCGGCCGGCTCGTCGAGGAGCAGCAGCGACGGGTCGGCGGCCAGGGCGCGGGCGATCTCGATGATGCGCTGCTGCCCGAGGGCCAGCGAGCCGGCCTCGTCGTGCATGTGGGCCTCCAGCCCGACCCGGCGGATCTGCCGCGCCGCTTCGGCGAGCAGGCGCTCCTCTTCCGGGCGCTCCATCCGCCAGGCCGACGGAAACACCCCGCCGCTGCCGCGCAGGTGGGTGCCTATCGCCACGTTCTCGAGCACGCTCATCTTCGGCAGCAGGCGCACGTGCTGGAAGCTGCGGCTCATGCCCAGGCGGGCGATCTCGCGGGAGTCGCGGCCGGTCACCACCTGCCCGGCAAACACGATCTCGCCGGAGGTGGGCGTATCGACCCCGGATATCTGGTTGAACATGGTGCTCTTGCCGGCGCCGTTGGGGCCGATCAGGGCCAGGATCTCGCCGGCCTGCATGCTGAAGTTCATGTCCTTGTTGGCCACCAGGCCGCCAAAGCGCCGGGTGACGTCCTTCACCTCCAGGATCACCTCGCCCCGCGCCGGCAGCGTGCGCCGGGGCAGCGCGGCGGCGCTCTCGACGATCACCTTGGGCGCAGCCTTCACCCGGAACAGGCGCAGCAGCGCCGGCCACATGCCCTCGCGGGCGCGGTGCAGGATGAGCAGCAAAAGCAGGCCGAAGACGATGATCTCGAAGTTGCCGGCGTGGCCGAACAAGCGCGGCAGCCAATCCTGCAGCCACTGGTTGAGCAGGGTCACCAGGCCCGCGCCGATCACCGCGCCCCACACGTAGCCGGCGCCGCCGACCACCGCCATGAACAGATACTCGATGCCGTGGTGCAGGCCGAAGGGCGACGGGTTCACCAGCCGCTGCATGTGGGCATACAGCCAGCCGGCGGCGCAGGCATGCAGCGCGGCGATAACGAAGATCACGATGCGAGAGCGGGACGTATCCACACCCATCGCCTCGGCCATCACCACGCCGCCCTTCAGCGCCCGGATCGCCCGCCCCTCGCGGGAATCGAGCAGGTTGTGGGTGGTGATCACCGCCGCCAGCACGAAGGCCCAGATCAGGTAGTAGATCTCGCCGCCTTCATCCAGGCGAAAGCCTGCGATGCTGATCGGCGGCAAGCCCGAGATGCCGCTCTGGGCGCCCAGGAAGTCCAGCGTACCGAACAGGAAATACAGGCTGATGCCCCAGGCGATGGTGCCCAGCGGCAGGTAATGGCCCGACAGCTTGAGCGTCAGCGAACCGAGCAACAGCGCGATCAGGCCGGTGATCACCAGCCCCGCCGCCAGCGCCAGCCACGGCGACGCGCCGGCCCAGGCGATCCAGCCCGGCAGGCTCGTCGAGGTGGTGAGCACCGCGGTGGTGTAGGCCCCGACACCGACGAAGGCGGCCTGGCCGAAGGACGTGAGCCCGCCCACACCGGTGAGCAGCACCAGGCCTACGGCCACCAATGCCGAGATCCCGATGTAGTTGAGCAGGGTGACGTAATAGGGCGGCAGCAGCGCCGGCACGACGGCCAGCACGGCAACGAGCGCAAGCAACTGGACGATGCGTTTCATTCTTCGTCCTCCACATGATGACTGTTGAAGGAGCGCCACAGGAGCACCGGGATGATCAGCGTGAACACCAGCACCTCCTTGAAGGCGCTGGCCCAGAACGACGAGAAGGATTCCAGCAGCCCGACCAGCACCGCCCCGGCGGCCGCCAGCGGGTAGCTCGCCAGCCCGCCGATGATCGCGGCGACGAAGCCCTTCAGCCCGATCAGGAAGCCGGTGTCGTAGTAGATGGTGGTGATCGGCCCGATCAGCACCCCGGAGAACACCCCCAGCAACGCCGCCAGCAGGAAGGTGAGCTTGCCGGCCACCACCGGCGAGATCCCCATCAGCTTGGCGCCGGAGGGGTTCACCGCGGTGGCCCGCAGCGCCTTGCCATACAGGCTGCGCGTGAAGAAGGCCGCCAATCCGACGATGAAGGCCAGCGAAGAGCCCACCACCCACAGGGTCTGCAGGTTGATCGACACCTCGCCGAAAGTGAGGCTGCCCTCCGAGAACGGCGCCGTGCGCGCGCCCTCGGCGCCGAAGAACACCAGCCCCAGCCCGGTGAGGATCAGATGCACCGCCACCGAGGCGATCAGCAGCACCAGCACGCTGGTCTCGGCGATCGGCTGGTAGGCGATGCGGTAGATCATCGGCCCCAGCGGCACCAGGATCGCCAGCGTCAGCGCGATCTGCAGCACCATCGGCAGACCGCTCGGCTCCACAGCGTGGAGCAGCGCCGCCAGCACCAGCGGGTAGACAAGGTTCCAGCCGAGCAGGCTGCCGAGGCCTTCGGTGTCCCGGTCGCGCAGCCGGGCCAGGCCATCGACGACGGCCACGATGGCCCCCATCGCCACCAGCAACCACACTGTGGCCGGCACCTTGCCGGCCTGCAGCATCGCCAGCGTGAGCGCCCCGAAGGCGACGAACTCGCCCTGGGGGATGAAGATCACCCGCGTGACCGAGAAGATCAGCACCAGGGCCAGCGCCAGCAGGGCATAGATCGCCCCGCTGCTCACCCCGTCCTGACCGAGTATCAAAACAATTCCTGCGTCCAAAGCCGCCCCCTTTTTTCGATGACCACCAAGATGGGCCGCCGCCGGCATCGCTTTGAACGCGACGCTCTTGTCCGGGCACCCTCCTCCCACAGAAAATATTTTATACGATACTTTTTGATCTAAAAAGATCTTTTTTGATATTCACTGTGGCGCAAAAAATATCCGATACTTTCATCAGACCCGATGCCGGCGCCGCCAGCCCTGCACCACGCCCCCTCCCAGGCCGCTGGATACGCCCCGCCGCACCCGTCGATGCAGCGCACAAGCGCCGCCCTCCAGCCGGACGGAAAGTTGCCGTTGTTAAGGGCAATCCACACTTTGATGCGTTGCAGCAAAGTGATAGGCTTTTACGACGGGATACCCCGTCATCACACGAGTCACGCCATGAGTGAAGTTGACCTGAAAAAATTCTTCCTCGAAGAAGTCCGCCTCTTCGAGAACTTCGCCGCCGACAAGGTCGACCTGATCGTCGCCCAGTCGCAACTGACCACCTTCGAGGGCAACGAGGCGATCCTCGAGACCGGCGACGAGAGCAAGTACATGGGCATCCTGATCAGCGGCCACGCCGAGATCTCGGTGACCGACAAGACCGGCACCCGCACCGTGATCAGCCAGCTCGGCAAGGGCGACGTGTTCGGCGTGATGTCCATCCTCACCGGCGAGCGCATGTCCGCCGACGTGATCGCCGGCACCCGCTGCCTCGTGCTGCTGATGCCCTACGAGGTCTTCAGCACCCACGTGCTGACCAACCCGAAGGCGGTCACCTACCTTTCGCGCCTGCTGCTCGACCGCATGCGCCACTTCTCCACCGACATCCTCAATGCCCAGACCGGCGGCCCCGCCAAGGCTGACGACCCCTACGCCCTGTCGCTGCACAGCGACACCCCGGGCAAGGTGCTGGCCCTCAACGTGGGGATCAGCCAGATCCACTTCGGCATCTACGACACCCGCGACCTGGGCTCCGACGTGCACGGCATCATCGACACCTCCGATGCCGCCGCCGCCCACATCAAGGTGATGGTGGGCACCCAGAGCCGCACGCTGGTGCGCGACGCATTCACCCTGGCCGAGCTGTTCCAGGTGATGCAGGAATCCACCCGCCTGCTCGGCGACGCCTTCGCCTTCCACCCCGAGGACGTCACCGCGGTCGGCCACCGGGTCGTCCACGGCGGCAGCAAGTTCACCAGCTCGGTGGTGATCACCCCGCAGGTGATCAGCGAGATCGAGGCCCTGTCGGTGTTCGCCCCACTGCACAACCCGGTGAACCTCGACGGCATCCGGATCGCCATGCAGCGCCTGCCAGGCGTGCCCCACGTGGCGGTCTTCGACACCGCCTTCCACCAGACGCTGCCGCCCTACGCCTACCTCTACGGCCTGCCCTACGAGCTCTACAAGAACGAAGGCATCCGCCGCTACGGCTTCCACGGCAGCTCGCACCGCTACGTGTCGCTGAAGGCCGCCGAAGTGCTCAAGCGGCCGCTGGGCGAGCTCGAGATCGTCTCCTGCCACCTGGGCATCGGCGCCTCGCTGTGCGCCATCGATCACGGCCGCTCCGTCGACACCACGATGGGCATGACGCCCACCGACGGCCTGATCATGCCCAGCCGCTCCGGCAGCATCGACCCGGCGGTGATGATCCACCTGATGGAGCACAACAAACTCACCGCCGACGACCTGTCGACGATGATCAACACCAACAGCGGCCTCAAGGGCATCTCGGGCATCTCCAGCGACATCCACGACATCGAAGCCGCCGCCAGCGAAGGCCACCACCGCGCCCTGCTCGCCCACAAGGCCTTCTGCTATCAAGTGCTCAAAAACATCGGCGCCTACGTGGCCGCGATGGGCGGCATCGACGTGCTGGCCTTCACCGGCGACATCGGCGAGACCAGCGCCACCGTGCGCAGCCTGGCCTGCCAGGGCCTCGGCTACAT
>JAEUNU010000251.1 GCA_016789125.1 Zoogloea sp.
ACATCCTCCAGCCAGCGGATGGTGTTGATGTCCAGGTTGTTGGTGGGTTCGTCCAGCAGCAGGATGTCCGGATTGGCAAACAGGGCCTGGGCCAGCAGCACCCGCAGCTTCCAGCCCGGCGCCACCTCGCGCATCGGGCCATTGTGCTGCTCGGTGGGGATGCCCACCCCGTGCAACAGCTCGCCGGCCCGGGCCTCGGCCGTATAGCCGTCGTACTCGGCGAAGTGGCCTTCCAGTTCGGCCGCCCGCATGTAATCTTCCTCGGTGGCCTCGGGGTTGGCGTAGATGGCATCCTTCTCCTGCATGCAGGCCCACATCTCGGCGTGGCCCTGCATCACCACGTCGAGCACGCGGACGTCTTCATAGGCGAACTGGTCCTGCTTGAGGAAGGCCATGCGCTCGCCGCTGTCGATGGCCACGTTGCCGGCGCTGGGCTCGAGCACCCCGGCCAGGATCTTCATGAAGGTGGACTTGCCGGCCCCGTTGGCGCCGATCAGGCCGTAGCGGTTGCCTTCGCCGAACTTGACGGAGACGTTCTCGAAAAGGGGCTTGGCCCCGAACTTCATGGTGATGTTGTTGGCGATGAGCACGACAGGAATTCCTCAAGCTCCGACTGGCGGAACGGCAAGACTAGGCACAAACGGAAAACGCCGGCTCGTGGCCGGCGAAGCTGCTTTGAAATTTACCATATCTTTCAAGCACCTGAGAAATTATCTGAGGTGCCCGGGCCAGGCGCTTCGGCGGCCCTTTCAGATCAGGGACGGCCCCGAGACGATCTCGGCGGCCTCGCGCTCGGAAATGCGCACCGTGGCGGTGGCGATCACATGCACGGTGAGCCAGTCGTGGAGGCGGATGGCGCCGTCACCCTCGAAGGAGACGAAACGGCAGCCGAGCAGCCCGCCATCGGTGCCGACGCTGAAATTCATCGTGTCGGCCACCCCGAAGATCCGCTCCGGAATACCGTCGAGGCTGAGCTCGAAGGAAACCTGCCGCGGCTCGATGAGCGGCGCACCGAAAGGCACGGAGAACCCCTCCAGTGACAGGTCATTGACCGGCAGGCGCGCCCCGTCGATCACCGCCCAGAAACACACCTTGCCCCAGCGCCTGGCCACGAAACGCTGACGCTTGCGCCGCTCGCCGGACACCCCGTCCGCCGGAGAGTTTTTATCCATTTTTACACAGCCCCAAAAACAACAAAATCACAGCGACTTTTTTGCATGCCTTCAATATATCCCACCAATTAAAATTTTTTGCAAAAACAATAAAAACAATATTGATCGGCTCGTGATTTTTTTACACGAAATAATTACGGAGATCCCACACAAAACTTTACGGTTTCTCGTCGGAATATTTTACACAGTGAATAAGACACACTTTTTAAACAAGATAAAATATTGATTGTTATAAACAATCTCATTGCGGGCACGCCTATTGCTAGAGAAGCCCAGGCGGTAATCAATCTGACCCGCTTGAGATTTTTTGACAAATTCCTTTCTGGAGTTAAACGAATGAAAAAGCACCTTCTCGCCCTTGCCCTGATCGCAGCCGCTGGCGCGGCTCAAGCCGGCAACGCCATCATCGATTCGTTCGACAACGGCGACCAGACCATCGAACTGGACGCTGCCAACCCGACCGGCACCCTCACCAACGGCTTCCGCACCCTGAGCTCCACCCTGCTGAGCTCCTCCGCTCCGGTGAGCAGCTCCGCTTCCGTGTCCTTCGGCATCCTCGACATCACCAACGGCGGCGGCGAAGACTCCACCGTGACCGTGCAGTGGAACGTTGGCGCCCTGTCGATCCCCACCGGCGCGACCGACATCGGCTTCCTGTTCAAGATCCTCGAGTCCGACGGCAACCCGACCGACGTGGCCTTCTCCCTGAACGGCACCCCGATCTTCTCGTCCGCCATTCCGGGCAACACCACCAACGCCGACGTGAGCTTCACCCTGTCCGATCCGTCGCTGATCACCTCCGGCGGCCTGCTCGAGCTGGTCATCAACGGCGCCTCCGGCTGGGACCTGTCCCTCGACGCCTTCGGCGTGAGCTGGACCGACCCGGTTGTCCCGACCAACCCGATCCCGGAACCCGCCTCCATGGCCCTGATCGGCCTGGGCGCCCTGGGCCTGGCTGCTGTCCGTCGTCGCAAGTAATTTCCGCAAACCTGTTCCCGGCATGCCGGGAACAGCCCGGAAAACGAAAAGGCCACCCTGCGGTGGCCTTTTTGCTTGAAGTTCCGGGAGAACAGGCGCGGCTTATTCTTCGTCCATAACCGCAGAGGTGTAAACCGCCTGCACGTCGTCGAGGGACTCGATGGCATCCAGCAGCTTCTGCATCCGCAACGCATCGTCGCCGGCGAGCTCCGTCTCGTTGAGGGGCTTCATCGTGACTTCGCCGAACTCGGCGGTGAAGCCGGCTTTCTCGAGGGCCTCCTTCACTTCGCCGAACTGGTAGGGGTCAGTGGTGACCTCGATGGAACCGTCGTCGTTGGTGGCCACGTCGTCGGCGCCAGCCTCGAGGGCGGCTTCCATCAGCGCGTCTTCGGAGGTGCCCGGCGCGAACAGCAGCTGGCCGCAGTGCTTGAACTGGAAGGCCACGCAGCCGTCGGTGCCCATGTTGCCGCCGTACTTGTTGAAGGCATGGCGGACGTCGGCTACGGTGCGGGTTTTGTTGTCGGTGAGGCAATCGACCATCACCGCCGCACCGCCGATGCCGTAGCCTTCGTAGCGGGCTTCCTCGTAGGTCACGCCCTCGAGCTCGCCGGTGCCCTTCTTGATGGCCCGGTCGATGTTGTCGGCGGGCATGTTGACGGCCTTGCCCTTGTCCACCGCCAGGCGCAGGCGGGGGTTGAAGCTGATGTCGCCACCGCCCATGCGGGCCGCAACGGTGATTTCCTTAGCCAGCCGCGAGAACACACGGCCGCGCTTCTCGTCCTGCCGGCCCTTGCGGTGCTGGATGTTGGCCCATTTGGAATGACCCGCCATGATGCGCTAACCCTACCAATCTAAAGCCGAAAATTATAACTCACGGCAAAGCGGCTGCCCACGCCGCGGCAGTTTTAGGCAGACCATCGTCCGGGACGCGCGGCAGGCGACCGGGCGGGACAGCCGCCCTGGTCACGGGCAGACCGCCTGGGTCGGCCGCCCCGAACGTGTCACCGGCACCCCGCGGGCGAGGGAGAAATACGGGTCGCAGGCCGGCGCCGAGGCCGCGGTACGCACCTCAACCGCGGCGGCCGGCCCACCGTCGGCCGAACCGGCCAGCGGACGCAGGGTGTAGCGATAGCGGCTCTCCGCGCGCAGCCCGTCGTCCACCCACGATACGTGCCCGCCCTCTAGCCGCGCCCGCGGCTGCGGCTCGCCACCGGCCTCGGCCCGCTCGACGACATAGCCCGTCGCCCCGACCACCGGCGTCCACGCCAGCGCCACCTGGTTCGCACTACGGTCCACGACCCGCAGCACCGGCGCCGGCCCGGCCTCCGCAGCGAGGCGCCCGCCGCCGCCGGCGAGCCGCTCGGCCATCCGCCACACTGCGGCGACCTGCACCCCGCTCTTGCGGGCATAGGTGCCGGCGCTCCTGTCGAAGAGGAAGTCGTTGTAGCCCCACCAGTCCCAGCAGCCCATCGGATTGACCGGATTGAGCAAGGTGCTGCGGGCCTGGGGGTAGAGCACCACAATGCGACCAGCGTCGGCCCATTCGTTGAAGCCGGCCGTGGTGGCGAAGCGCGTGCCCAAGGTGCCGGCGTCCTGCTGGCAGCCGTGGAAGGCGATGTGCAGCCGGCAGGTGGCGCCATTGCGACAGGCGGCCGGCACATACACATAGCCTGTGTCGCCCATCGCGATCTTCGCCGGCGCCACCGGGCTGCCGCTGCGCTTGCGGGTGAAGGGCGCCTGCTCGAAGGGCTCCAGCCGGCCGCCGAGGGCCGCCGTTGCGGTACGCTCGAGCGGGCCATAGAACATCTGCAGTGCCGCGCCGGCGGCGTCGTAGAGCGCCCCCGGCTGGCCGGGCTCGGGGCAGGCGTTGATGAAGCGCCCGCCGGTCTGCGCGCAGACATTGCAGCTGCCCTCCGGGCTGTCGGCGCAGGCCGCGGAGATCTGGGCGTGGCCTGCGTTGAGCTGGTCCTTGTAGAAGATCTGCCCGGCCGGTGTGAAGGCTCTGTACCAGTCGCGCAGGGCGTCGCTCACCGGCTTCCGGACGACCCCGTCGTTGTAACCGTGGAAGATCCAAACGCTCTGCCGGGCGAGCCCTTCCGGCGGGTCGATGTCGCCCTTCGCGCCCCAGCCGCGGGTGGCGGCGACCATCCGCGCGAGCTGCCTGCCGTCGATGGCCTGGGCCCGGTAATCCGGGTCGCCCTGCATGCAGCGGCCGATCGCCCGGCTCACCGCGGCGCCGCCGAGGGAATCGTCGAGCGCGCAGAAATACGGCCCACCCGCGGTGGCCGCCACGCCGCGCACCGAGGCCGAATGGGCGACGCCCATCTGCACCGCCATGAAGGCGCCGGACGAGATGCCCGACACCGTCGTCTGGCCGAGGTCGAGCTTGAGCGCCGGCAAGGCACCGGGCGCGGCCTGGGCCGACGCAGCCACCAGCACACCCAGCGCAAGGCCCGCGAGCCGGGCCGGAAAGATGGATGAGAAAGCCATGACGGCGCTCCTTCGGGTCGATGATCGAACTTCAGGTTAGCCCCGCATGCTGCGCAGCACAATGTCAAATCCGTTACGCCGCCGCGCCGCCGCCTGCCGCCGCTGGCTCCGCCCGGATAATCGGGCTACCCTTGCCCTTTTGATCCGCCAGCCCGGAGAAACGCCATGACCGAGCCCCTGCTCATCGCCAAGTCCAAGACCCAGGACATCCACCTGCTGCCCCAGCTCGCCAACCGCCACGGCCTCATCACCGGGGCCACCGGCACCGGCAAGACGGTAACCCTGCAGAAGATGGCCGAATCCTTCGCCAACATCGGCGTGCCGGTGTTCATGGCCGACGTGAAGGGCGACCTCTCCGGCGTAGGCGCCGCGGGCGTCGAATCACCCAAGCTCAAGGAGCGCCTGGCTGCGCTGGGCATCACCGAATTCACCCCGCGGCCGTGCACCACGGTGTTCTGGGACGTCTTCGGCGAGGCCGGCCACCCGGTGCGGGCAACGGTGTCCGACATGGGCCCGCTGCTCCTCACCCGCCTGCTCAACCTCAACGAGACCCAGTCGGGCGTGCTGCAGCTGGTGTTCAAGATCGCCGACGACCAGGGCCTCCTGATCATCGACCTCAAAGACCTGCGCGCCGTGCTCCAGTACGTGGGCGAGAACGCCAAGGAGTACACCACCTCCTACGGCAACATCTCGGCCGCCTCGATCGGCGCCATCCAGCGCGGCCTGCTGGCCATCGAGACCCAGGGCGGAGACAAGTTCTTCGGCGAGCCGATGCTCGACATCGCCGACCTCATGCAGACCGACGCCGACGGCCGCGGGGTGGTCAACATCCTCGCCGCCGACAAGCTCTACAACTCGCCCAAGCTCTACTCCACCTTCCTGCTGTGGATGCTGGCCGAGCTCTTCGAGCAGCTCCCCGAGGTCGGCGATGTGGACAAGCCCAAGCTGGTGTTCTTCTTCGACGAGGCCCACCTGCTCTTCAACGACGCCCCCAAGGCCCTGCTCGAGAAGATCGAGCAGGTGGTGCGCCTGATCCGCTCGAAGGGCGTCGGCGTTTACTTCGTCACCCAGAACCCCCTCGATGTGCCCGAGACCGTGCTCGGCCAGCTCGGCAACCGGGTACAGCACGCCCTGCGCGCCTTCACCCCGCGCGACCAGAAGGCCGTCAAAACCGCCGCCGAGACCATGCGCGCCAACCCCGAGTTCGACGCCGCCACCGTCATCACCGAGCTCGGCGTCGGCGAGGCGCTGATCTCCTTCCTCGACGACAAGGGCCGCCCCCACATCGTCGAGCGCTGCCACATCATCGCCCCCGACTCCCGCCTCGGCCCGCTCAGCCCGGCCGAACGCAAGGCCGCCATCGAGAGCTCGGTGATCTACGGCCACTACGAAGCGATGGTGGACCGGGAATCGGCCTTCGAGGTGCTGCAGGGCAAAGCCCCCGCGGCGCCGGCCGCCGGCAATGGCGGCCAGAGCGGCGCAGCCCCGGCGGCAGCCGACGAAGGCGGCGGCGGGCTGCTCGGCGGGCTCAGCGAGATCCTCTTCGGCAGCACCGGCCCCCGCGGCGGGCGCCGCCCCGGCCTCGCCGAACAGGCCGCGCGCAGCGCGGTGCGCACGGTGGGCTCAAGCATCGGCCGCGAGATCGTGCGCGGCGTGCTCGGCTCCATCCTGGGCGGCGGCAGGCGGCGCTGAGCGGCCGAGCGTTTCATCGCGGCGACCCAAGATTGCCTCGCCGCAATGAAACATTGGCTTGGCGGCAGGCAATGTTTCATGGCGCCGATGAAACATTGCCCCAACCGAATGAAACATTGCCCGCCGGGGATGGAACATTGCCTCTCCGGGAGGAAACATTGCCTCCCCGGCAGGGAACATTCCCTCTCAGCAATGCAACATTGCCTCGCGGGGATGAAACATTGGGTTCCGGCGAGGCAATCTTGCCCCGGCGCGGGGCATCCGAGTCCGGAGGCTCAGCGCCACACCCCCAGCTCGACCAGCTGCCGGGTCGCCGCCTCGCTCCAGCCCCGGTTGGCCGCC
>JAEUNU010000253.1 GCA_016789125.1 Zoogloea sp.
GGAGAATCCCGTAGTCCTCCACCACCACGATGGACAGCGGTTCGGCCCGGTTCATCGCGCCGCCTCCGGGCTGGGGGCCGGCAGCCAGATGCTGAAGCTCACCCGCCCCGCGCCGTCCGGGCGGTACTCGGCCTCGCCGCCCTGCAGGCGCGCCAGCTCCCGCGTGAGATACAGCCCGAGCCCGGTGCCGCTGACGTCGTGGGCGTTGCTGCCCCGGAAATAGCGCACGAACACCTGTTCGGTGCCGGGCGCGGTGCCGGCTTCAACCTGGTTGTCGACCGACAGGCGGAAGCCGGCCTGCCCGTCCCGCGGCTCGGCCTCGCAGCGGATGGTGATGGGGGTGCCGGGCACGGCGTACTTGAGGGCGTTGTCGATCAGGTTGCCCAGCGCCACCTCCAGCAGGTGACGGTCGGCCAGCACGGCGTCGGTGTCGTTGAGCTGGATCACCAGGCGCGGGCTGTCGGGGCCGCAGACCACGTCGAGGTCGGCGACCACGTCGAGCAGCACGCATTCGGAGAGGTGGATCGACTGCTCGCCCCGGTCGAGCCGTTCGAGTTCGATGCAGCGGTCGACGATGGCGCTCATCGAGTCGGCGGCGCGGCCGATGTTCTCGACCCGCCGGCTCACCTCCGGCGGCTGGTCGGTGAGCTGCCGCTTGAGCGAGCTGCTGGAGATCTTCACCACCGCCAGGGCCGCCCGCAGTTCGTGGGTCAGCATGTCGATGAAGTTGCTCTGCAGCGTGCGCCGCTGCCGCTCGCGCTGTTCGCTCTCGCGCAGCAGCTGGTCGTCGGCCTCCTTCATGAGGAGCAGGAAGCCGACGGTGCCGGCCAGCAGCAGGCTGAACTGGATGATGTAAACCACAGACTGGATCGTGTGGACGGTCATCACGCTGATGGTGTCGGTCTGCGCCAGGTAGCCGCGCAGGAGCAGGATCGGGGCGTAGCCCAGATAAATCGATCCGGTCAGGGTTTTTAGCATGGATTGGCGGCTGGAGCCGAGCAGGTGCAGGCCGCCCGTCCCCACGATCAGCGCCGCGGCCAGGCTGGTGATCGTCACCAGACGTGTGGGCGTGCTGTCGAGAATCCAGTACAGGGCGCTGCACCCGAGCGCCCACAGCATCAGCAGCCTTTCCTTGTGGGGCTGGCTGTCACACAGCCGCGCCAGGGCGAGGATCTCGAAGGCGAAGCCGACGAGCAGGAAGGGATTGCCCACATGCGCGGAGAGCCACAGCGGAATCTGGCCGCGCAGGCTGATCAGCAGGAAGGCCATCGACTGGCAGAGCCGGGCGAGCACGAAGAAGCGGATCGGCGCCGCGTGGTTTCCCGGGCTTCGGTAGGCGAACACCATCACCATGGCGACCAGATTGCCGATCACCAGCAGGCGCAGGAAGGTCAGGATATCGAGTTCGAGAAAGGACGACATGGGGCTCGCCGGTGAATGAGCCCCGCACGCTACCACACTCCGCCGCCCGCCCCACGGGGCCGCGGCGCGCTTCCCTCAGCCCACCAGCCGCACCACCAGGCGGTCCTTCCAGGTCAGGCTGCGCCACCACCGCTCGCCCTCGCGCCAGAAGTCGAAGCCGCGCGGGGTGAGGCGGTAGAAGTGGACGCCGTCGCTGTGCTCCCGCTCGGCGATCCATTCGTGGTCGAGGATGTACTGGAAAAGGATCGCCACGTGGGGCAGCCCGTCGAGGAAGCTCTGGAAGGAACTCGGGCCGGTCACCACCAGCGTGTGCCCCCGGGCCAGGGCGCGCAGCATGAGCAGTAACCAGAAACGGTGGGGGATGTCCTTGTCGGTCGGGTCATCGTGGGTCATGGTTGCACCCCGCTCTCGAAGTGTTCGTTCAACGCGGCGGCGCCGCCGCAGGCTGATGGATGTTGTTACGGTCGGCCGCTGCCGGGCTTGACTCCGTAGATACCCTCACTTCCGCTTGCCACGGTCCACCGCAAGGCGGCGGCCGATCTGTGATACAACGCCAGCCAGCCTCAGTTGCCACTGTCTCTTGCCGCTGACTCTTGTCGCCGACCCTCGCCGATGCCGTTTTCCGACCTCCCCGCCCGGGCTGCCCGGCGTCTCGCGCCCCTGCTGGCCCGCCTGCGCCGCCCCACCCGGCGCGGCGTGGCGCTGGCCGTGGCGGCGGGGCCGGCGGCCATACTTCTTTATAGCCTGATCCTGATCCCCTTCACCCCCGGCATCCGCGACATCCGCAAGGCGCGGCTGGAGCAGCCGGCGCGGGTGCTGTCGGCCGACGGCAAGGAGCTTGCCGTCTTCAAGTGGGCCAACCGCGAATGGGTGGGGCTGGCCCAGATGGCGCCGTCGGTGAAGGCCGCGCTGATCGCCACCGAGGACCACCGCTTCTACGAACACCACGGCATCGACGTCTACCGCCTCGGCGGCGCCGTGCTGCGCACCTTCTCGGGTGATCGCCAGGGCGGCTCGACGCTCACCCAGCAGCTCGCCCGCAACCTCTACCCCGACGAGATCGGCCGCGCCCCCACGCTGACCCGCAAGCTCAAGGAGGCGATCACCGCGCTGAAGATCGAGGCGGTTTACAGCAAGGACGAGATCCTCGAGACCTACCTCAACACGGTGCCCTTTCTGTACAACGCCTGGGGCATCGAGATGGCGGCGCGCACCTACTTCGACAAGCCGGCGCGCAGCCTCGACGTGCTCGAAAGCGCCACCCTGGTGGGCATGCTGAAGGGCAACAGCTACTACAACCCGGTGCAGAACCCCGAGCGGGCCGTGGCCCGGCGCAACATCGTGCTGGCCCAGATGGCCCGCCGCGGCGAGCTCGACCCGGCCCGCCTGGAAGCCCTGCAGAAGAAGCCGCTGCGCATCGACTTCGAGCGCCAGCTCGAATCCCCCGGGCCGGCGCCGCACTTTGCCCAGCAGCTGCGCCGCTGGCTGATCGCCTGGGCCGACCGCCGCGGCTACAACATCTACACCGACGGCCTGGTGGTGCGCAGCACCCTCGACAGCCGCCTGCAGGCCCAGGCCACCCAGGCCGTGGTGCGCCGCGGCAAGCAGCTGCAGGGCCTCGCCGACGAGGCCTGGCGCAAGGGCTGGGGCGCCAGCCCGGCGCTGGTGGAGGCCTTCATCCGCGAGTCGAAGCCCTATCGCGCCGCCGTCGCCGCCGGCGAGGCGCCCGACGCCGCGCTGAAGCGCCTCGCCGCCGACCCCGCCTTCATCGACGCCCTCCGGCGCGACAAGACCCGGGTGCAGGTGGGTTTCATGGCCCTCGACCCGCGCACGGGCCAGGTGCGCGCCTGGGTGGGCAGCCGCGACTTCGTGCAGGACCCCTTCGACCACGTCCAGCAGGCCCGCCGCCAGCCCGGCTCCACCTTCAAGCCCTTTGTTTACGGCGCGGCCTTCGCCCGGGGCATGACGCCCGCCGACACCCTGGTGGACCAGGAGGTCGAGATCCCGCTGCCCAACGGCGAAGTCTGGCGCCCCAGCGACGAGGCGGCCCCCAGCGGCCAGCCGGTGAGCCTGCGCGACGGCCTGGTGTATTCCCGCAACCGCATCACCGCGCAGCTGATGAACGACGTCGGCCCGGCGCGGGTGGCCAAGCTCGCCCGCGCGATGGGCGTGCGCCAGAGCCCCCTCGAGGAGGTGCCGTCGCTGGCCCTCGGCACCAGCCCGGTGACGCTCCGGGAGATGGTCGGCGCCTACGGCACGATCGCCAACGGCGGCGTCTACCTCGAGCCGCAGCTGGTGACCCGCGTCGAGGACAAGGACGGAAACCTGCTGGAGGCCTTTGCCACCTCCGAGCCGGAGGAAGCCCTGGCCCCCGGCCCGGCCTACACCCTGCTCGACGTGATGCGCGGGGTGGTGGACCGCGGCACCGGCAGCGCGATCCGCCGCCAGTTCGGGCTGCGCGCCGACCTCGCCGGCAAGACCGGCACCACCCAGGACAACACCGACGGCTGGTTCATCCTGATGCACCCGCAGCTGGTGGGCGGCGCGTGGGTCGGCTTCAACGACAACCGCGTCACCCTGCGCAGCGACTACTGGGGCCAGGGTGCCCGCAGCGCGCTGCCGGTGGTCGGCGACGCCTTTCATTACGCGCTGGCCAACCGGCTCATCGACGCCAAGGCGCGCTTCGTGTCGACCGAAGAGCCGGGCCTCCTGGAACGGGGCTGGAGCTGGGTGAAGGGCCTGTTCGCCCCGGCGCCGGAGCCCGCCCCCGAGCCGGCCCCGCGGCGCAGGAAGGCGCCTCCGCCCGCCGCGCCGACGCCGGAAACGCCCGCCCAGCCACCTGCAGCGCCCGCCTGGCAGCCGCCGGTGCCGGGGCCCGACGAGCCGGTGCCGCCGGCGCCCTCCAAACCCTGACCCTGGATCGACGCATGCTCCCCGACCTGCCGCACGCGCCCCCGCGCTACCCGCTCGCCATCGTCGGCGCGGGTGCCCTCGGGCTCAATTTTGCCGCCCGGCTGGCGGCCGTCGGGCCGGTGGCGCTGGTCGCCCGCAGCGAGGCCCGGGCGGCCGAGCTCCGGGCCGGGGTGCCGGTGGGCGATGCGATCTTCCACGCGGACGCCTTCGGCCCCGACCGCCTGCCCGCCGCCGACTGGGTGATCGTGCTGGTCAAGACCTACGACACCGCCGCCGCGGCGCGCACTGCCCTGGCGCTGCAGCCCCGTGGCGTGGTGTCGCTGCAGAACGGGCTGGTCGAGGACGTGCTGCGCGGGGTGTGCGCCGGCCTGCCGGTGGGGCAGGGCATCACCACCGAAGGGGCGTTTCGAGATGGCGCCGGGGTGAGGCCCGCGGGGGCCGGCGAGACTCTGCTGCCGCCGGGCTTCGAGGCCGTCGCGGCGCTGCTGGGGCAGGCGGGCATCGCGGCGCGGGTCGAGCCGCAGATCGTGGCGGCGCGGCTCGCCAAGCTCTTGATGAACGTGGTGATCAACCCGCTGGCGGCGATCTTCCGGGTGCCCAACGGGGCGGTGCTGGAGCTGCCCCAGCGGCCGCTCTTCGACGCGCTGCTGGCCGAGGCCTGGCCGGTGCTGCGGGCCGAGGGCCTGGCCTTGGACGAGGATGCGGCGCGGGAGCGGGTGATCGCGGTGGCCCGCGCCACCGGGGCCAATCGGGCCAGCATGCTGCAGGACGTGCTGGCCGGCCGGCGCACCGAGATCGAAGCGATCACCGGCAGCCTGCTGGCGATGGCCGGGCGCCAGGGCGTCGAGCTGCCCACCCACCGGGCGGTGTCTGCGCTGGTCGGGGTGATCGAGGCGGCCGGCCGCCCTTGAGCGCGGTGGCCGGCTAGGCGCTGCCGTTCAGCCCGGGCGCCCGGGGCGGGCGAGCCACTTGAGCAGGGTTGCAAACAGCACGTCGGGCTCGACGGGCTTGGCGATGAAGTCGTTCATGCCGGCGTCGAAGCAGCGCGCCTTGTCCTCGGCGAAGGCGTTGGCGGTCATGGCCAGGATGGGCAGCTCACGGCGCTGGGGGAGCTGGCGGATCCGCCGGGTGGCCTCGGGGCCGTCCATGCGCGGCATCTGCATGTCCATCAGGACCACGTCGTAGGCCTGGCGTTCGACCATCTCGACGGCCTGCAGGCCGTCTTCGGCGATGTCCACCTCCAGCTCGATGTCTTCGAGCAGGCTGAGGGTGACTTCGCGGTTGATCTCCTCGTCTTCCACCAGCAGGATGCGGCGGCCCCTGTACTGGCGCAGCAGCGCGGCCTCGGCGGACGCCGCGGGGCCCTCGCCGTCGGGCTGGCCGGCGGCCTTGGCGAGCCGGGCCGTGAACCAGAAGGTGCTGCCGACCCCGGGGGTGCTGATGGCGCCGGCTTCGCCGCCCATGATCTGGGCCAGCTTGCGGGTGATGGCGAGGCCCAGGCCGGTGCCGCCGTGCTTGCGGGTGGTGGAGTTGTCGGCCTGCTCGAAGCTGGCGAACAGGCGGCTGATGTCGGCCGGGGCGATGCCGATCCCGGTGTCCTGCACCTCGAAGCGCACCAGCACGCTGTCGGCGGTTTCGCCGGCGAGGGTGGTGCGCAGCGTGACGCTGCCGGCTTCGGTGAACTTGATCGCGTTGTTGGCGTAGTTGAGCAGGGCCTGGCGCAGCCGGGTCGGGTCGCCGCGCAGCGGGCGGGGCAGGGCCTGGGTCTCGATGAGCAGCTTGAGCTGCTTGGCCTGGGCCTGGTTGAAGACGATGGAGGCGACGTTGCCGACGATGGCGGCCACGTCGAGGGTGGTGTCGTCTAGGGTGAGCTTGCCGGCCTCGATCTTCGAGAGGTCGAGGATGCCGTTGATGACCTCCAGCAGGTGCTGCCCGGCGATGTTGATCTTGTCGAGGCGCTCGGCCTGGCGTGGGGTCACGCCCTCGCGCCGCATCAGGTGGGCCATGCCGATGATGGCGTTCATCGGGGTGCGGATCTCGTGGGACATGTTGGCGAGGAAGGCGCTCTTGGCCACGCTGGCGGCCTCGGCGCTCTCGGCCTTGCGGCGCTCGCTGATGTCGCGCAGGATCAGCACGTAGTGGATGTCGTCGGGCACCGCCATGCGCGATACGGTGAGCTCGGCCGAGATCCGCTGCCCGGCCATGTGGCGGGCTTCGACTTCGGTGATCCGCCCGACCAGGGCGGCGAGCTGCAGGCTGCCCGCGGTGTCGGCTATCAGCTCGACGGCCGCGTGCCCGTGGAGCTCGTCGCTGGCGTAGCCCAGCATGGCCTCGGCGGCAGGGTTGGCCGACAAGATGCGCCCCCCGGCGTCGGCGGTGAGCATGCCTTCGCTGATGCTCTCGATCACCGCGCGGTAGCGGGCCTCGTTGCGGGCGGCGGCGATCAGGGCGGTGCTGCCGGTGCGCTGCAGGGTGTCGATGGAGGCGGCGAGCTCGTCGATCTCGTCGCGGGCCCCGGGCGCCGGGGCGGGCTCGGGGCTGAGGGCCAGGCGGCGCAGGTCGTCGGCGGTCACGGCGCGCAGCTGGCGGGCGATGGTGACCAGGCGCCGGGTGACCACCGCCTGGTAGATCAGCACCGAGACGATGGCGACCAGCAGGATCACCAGCGCGTTGCCGGCGAAGGTGGTGACCCACTGGCGGATGATCGTGTTGCGGTCGTCGCGCAGGTCCTTGACGAGGGTCAGGGTGCCGAGGGGGTGGAGCTTGCCGTCTTCCTCGTAGATCAGCGGAAGGCTGTGCTCGAAGGTGTCGGGCGACAGCTCCCGGGCACCGAAGTGGAGCGGCGCCTGCCCCTTGAGGTTGAGCCGCGCCGCCGAGACGTCGGGCAGCCGGGTGAAGCCCTGGAGCTGCAGCGCGATCTGGTCGTGGTCGAAGGCCCAGGCGCTCTTGGCCAGCGAGGGGGCGGCAAAGCGGCCGATCGACTGGAGCTGGACGGCGAGGTTGTCGAGATGCTGGCGGTAGGCGTAAACCGACTCGCCCAGCGACACCGCCAGCGTGCCCACGCCCCCCACCAGAAACGCCCACAGCAGCAGCCGGCGCACCACGTGGCTGGTGAGTCCGAGGTGATCCCGGAGCGGTTCGCGCCGGGGGGGCGCCGGATGGTTCATGCCGCGGTGCGCTCAGTAGATTGCCGAAAGGATGCGGTTGTAGGAGCCATCGGCCTTGATGTCGCGGATCGCCTGGCTCAGCTTGGGCACCAGCGCCTGGTGCTTCTTGTGCAGGTAGAGGTACATGTCGACGTCCTTGAGGGCGGGTGACAGGGGCGCGATGGCGGGCAGCCCGAGGTTGCGGGCGAGCTGTATGCCGTCGGCACGAGTGTACAACACCAGGTCGACGCGGCCTTCTTCGAGCATGCGGAAGAGTTGCTCCGGTTTGTCCACCTTGTGCACGACCCGCGCGTGGAGGGCGTTGGCCTCGAACATCTTCCAGCCGTTGATGAAGGCGATGCGGTAGGGCTTGAGGCTGTCCCAGCCGTTGTCGAGGGTGATGGTGGCGTCCTTCGAGAAGGCCACGAAGCTGATCCGCACGAAGCGCTCGGGCACCTGCACGAGGTTGGGGTAGGGGGTGCCGGGCCCGCCGAGGCCGGCGACGCGGAGGCCCTCGCCGTCGACTTCGCCCAGGTTGGCGGCGACCAGGGAGCGTTCGGAGGGCAGGCTGACCAGCTTGAGGTCGACGCCGATGCGGCGGAAGCTTTCGTGGGAGAGCTGCTCGAGCGCCTTGCGGTCGAGGGGCGTGTTGTTGGTGCTGACGGTGAGGGTCGGGTTGTCGGCGAGGGCCGAGCTGAGTCCGAACATCAGCAGGAGGCCTGCAATGATAAGGGCGCGCATGATCGGTTCCATTTTGATTGCGCCGCCCCTCGTCCGCTCCTGCGGCAAGGCGGCCTGCCTGGCGGGGTGTGCTGTCGCCGAAGCGGGCTGGGGCGGAGGATGCGGCGCTTTGTGTGCCGGTTCAAGGCGATCTACGGCCCGATCATGCCCGGTCTTGAGCTGCTTCGCCCGCCTCAGCCGTCGTTGCCGATGCGCAGGCCGGTCTTTTTGAGGATTTCCGTGGAAAACAGCACGTCGTGGCCGCGGCAGGCCGGGCCGAGGAGGGCGGCGATCTCGCCCACCCGGGCCAGCACGGTGGCGCGGTCGCCGGCGTGGACCATCGCGAAGAGGTTGTAGGGCCAGTCGGGCAGGCGCCGCGGGCGCTCGTAGCAGTGGGTGACGAAGTCGAGCCGGCCGATGGCTTCGCCGAGGGCCTGGATGTGGGCATCGTCCACGTCCCACACCGACATGCCGTTGGCGGTGTAGCCGATGGCGTAGTGGTTGGGCACCGCGCCGATGCGCCGGATGCGGCCGCCCTCCAGCATTGCGGCGAGGCGCGCCTTGACTTCAGAGGCGCTCACCCCGAGCTGTTCGGCGAGCAGGTCGTAGGGGCGCGGCACCAGCGGCAGGCCGGCCTGGGTGGCGATGACGAGGCGGCGGTCGAGGTCGTCGGGGGCGTTCATGCCTTCAGCCTCATGTCGACAAAGAATTCCCGCAGCTTGGGGAAGGCGAACACCGGCAGGCCGGTGGCGGCCTCGATGCGGGCGATGGCCTGGGCGATGCCATCCGGCGTTTCGGTGGCGAGCACGAACCACATGTTGAGGGGGTGTTCGCGGCGGTAGTTGTGGGCGACTTCGGGCAGGGCATTGACGAGCGCCGTGACCTCGGCGAAGCGGGCTTCCGGCACCGCCAGCGCGGCCAGCACGAAGCGCCCGCCCAGGCGTTCGATCTGGAACATCGGGCCGAAGCGGGTCAGCACCTTGGCGTCGAGCATGCGCTGGAGGCGGGCGAGGAGCTCGGACTCGGTGGTGCCGAGGCTGTCGGCGACCTCGCGGTAGGGCTCGTCGCTGATCGGGAAGCCGCCCTGCAGGGCGTTGATGATGCGCCGGTCGAGCTCGTCGAGGGGCGTGGCGGGGCTGCGGGCGTTCATGGGGCGAGGGCTGCGGCGTCGGCGGGCGGCAGGCCGGGGGCCTGGTAGCGGGCGCCGCACTGCTTGTAGCAGTCGGTGGAGAACAGCACCGCGTGGGGGAAGGCCGCCAGCCCGACTTCGGCGGCGAGGGCGTCGCGGCGGGCGGCGACGGCCTCACGGGAGCGGCCGTGGATCATGCAGAACAGGTTGTAGGGCCAGTCGCCATCGAGGCGGCGGCGGTAGCACAGGCTGACCCCGTCATGACTGGCAAGCAGGTGGCCGAGGCGGCTGACCTCGGCCTCGGGCACCGCCCACACGCACATGGCGTTGGCCCGGTAGCCGAGCTCGCGGTGCTTCACGACGACGCCGAAGCGGCGCAGCGTGCCGTCGGCCTGCCAGCCGGCGAGGGTGTCGAGCACCACGCGCTCGGTGAGGCCGGCGGCCTCGGCGACGGCCTGGTAGGGGCGCGCCAGCCAGGGCAGGCCGTCGTGGAGGGCGTCGATGAGGCGCCAGTCGGCGGCCGACAGCCGGGGCCGCGGCGCGGTGGTGTCGACCACGTGGCGGGTGCGGCGGCCGCTGGCGAGGTCGAAGCCGAGGTCGATGTGGAACTCTTCGACGAGGGGCAGCGCGATGGGCGGGCAGCCGGTGGCGGCGCCCATGTCGGCGAGCAGGCGGGCGAGGGCGGCCTCGTCGGTGCTGCTGGCGACGAACCACAGGTTGTAGCGGTGCTCGCGCCGGTAGTTGTGATTGACGCCGGCGAAGGCGTTGACGATGGCCGCCACGCGGGGCAGGTCGCCCACCGGCACGGCCATCGCGGCGAGGGTGCTGGCGCCGATGCGGTTGGGGGCGAAGACCGGGCCGACGCGGCTGACCTTGCCGCCGTCGCGCAGCCGCTCGAGGCGGGCGAGCACCTCGCCCGCGCTGCAGCCGAGGCGCGCCGCGACGGCGGCCCAGGGCTCGGCGACCAGCGGGAAGCCGCGCTGGAAGTCGTTGAGCAGCGCGAAGTCGAGGGGGTCGGCGTCTGCCACGGCGGGGCCGGCCTTGAGCTGGGCCGGCGGCAGGGCGGAGTCCGCCGGGGCGAGATCGGTTGCGACATTCATCATCAGAACCCGATCCTTTGCCCGCGGGCGGTGAAGAAGATGCCCGAGGGGGCGTCGGCGGGGAGCTCGCTGCGGGTCGCGAAGGTGGTGGTGTTCACCACGCTGACCCGGTTGCTGTCGCGGGACGACAGCCAGACCTCGTCGCCGCGGGGCTCGAACTCCATGTGCAGCACCGCCTTGCCGGGGCTGAAGGTGTGCACCACACGCTTCTCGACGGTGTCGATGACCTGCACCCATTCGTTGTCGGGGAAGGCGAAGTTGACCCACACCTGGCGCCCGTCGGGGCGCGCCATCACGAACACCGGCTGGCCCTTGACCGGCACGCGGCCGGTCTCCTGCCAGCTGCGGGCGTCGGCGACGAGGACTTCGTGGCGGCCGATGGCGGGCAGCCAGGCCTGCCCGGCGGCCAGCGACCAGCCGCGCAGGTGGGGCATCTTGAAGACCGGCAGCTTCTGCTCGCCGCGGCCGTAGCCGGCGAGGATCTTGGTGGCGCCGCGCTCGGGCTGCCACAGGTCGAGCAGCGAGATGCCGTCCTCGCCGAACAGGCCGGCCAGGAAGTAGCGCCCGTCGGGCGTGACGAGGCCGTCATAGGGCTGCTTGCCGGCCGGGTGGCGGGTGGTGACGGGGCGGCGCGGGTCGCTGAAGTCGGTGACCCAGATCTCGCCGGCCTCGAAGAGGGCATACACAAAGCGCTGGCCGGAAACGTCGGCCAGCCCGACGACCTTGGAGAACTTGCCCGGGGCGTATTCGGCGGGCACCTCGGAGAGGAGTTCGAGGGTGTCGGCGTCGAAGGCCTTGATGCCGCCGGGCTCGTAGTTTTGCGCGACGATCAGCCGGCCGTCCTGGGAGATCGAGCCGCCGATGGAGTTGCCGGCCTGGATGATGCGCTTGTCGATGCGGCGGGCCAGCAGGTCGACCTTGGTGAGCCCGCCGTCGCGCCCGAAGACGTAGGCGAAGCGCCCGTCGCGGGAGAAGGTGACGTGGGCGTGGGAGAGGTCGCCGAGGCCGGGGACGGTGGCGAGGCTGGTGTTGGTGCTGTGCTCGACGATCTGCACGCGGCCGGCGGCGCGCTCGATGACCACGCCCAGGTCGCCGGTGCCGCGCAGGGCCTCGGGCGGGGTGGTGGCGCAGCCGGCGAGGCCGAGGGCGAGGCCGAGGGCTGAGAGAAGGGGGCGGAGGCGCATGTCAGTCGAGCCCCGGGAAACCCTGCTTGAGGCGGGCGACGATCCAGCCGGCCTCGGCTTCGTTCATGAAGCGCTGCCAGCCGGGCATCGCGGTGCCCGGGCGGCCGTGGATGATGGTGGCGACGAGGGACTCGTCGGGCCATTCGGCGAGGCGCTCGGGCAGCAGGGCCGGGCCGAGGCCACCGGCCAGGCGCATGCCGTGGCAGGAGCCGCAATCCTGGCGGACCATGTGCACGAGCTCCTTCTGGCGGGCGGGGGCCGGCTCGGCGGCCTGGGTGGTGCTGACCGCGACCGCGGTGAGGCCGAGCAACACGGCAACGTGGATGAGCAAGGATCTATCCATCACGACCTCCTTCGAACAATGCCGCCAGATTAGGTTGGCGGGGGGCGGGGGGCATTGATGGGTGTCAAGACGGGGGGCGGCGCCCTGCACTGCCGCTGAGAATTCGCTCGCACGCGGAGGCTGGATGGAGGATCTGCCCCGCTTTGACCGGTGGCCTGCGGCGGAAGCCGCGGCGACAGCGGCAGCGTAGAGTGAGGTATTCGACTGGGCGCGTGGGCCGAGCCATGAAAAACGGCGGAACCCGCCAGGGTCCCGCCGTTGCGGCGTTGATGCAGGTAGAACTCAGCCCTTCAGGATCCAGCCCACGACGTCCTTCAGGTCGCCGTCGCTGATCTTGTCGGCGGGGTTCGGCGGCATCGGGATCGGGCCCCAGACGCCGGAGCCGCCCTTGCGGACCTTGTCGGACAGCTTGGCAACGGCATCGCCCTGGCCCTTGTACTTGGCGGCGATGTCCTTGAAGGCCGGGCCGACCATCTTCTTGTCCATCGCGTGGCAAGCCATGCAGCCGGCCTTCTGGGCGGCGGCGGCCGGGTCGGCGGCGAGTGCGCTGCCGCTGGCGGCGGTGGCGAGGAGGGCGGCGAGAATCAGCGAATATTTCATCGGAGAACTCCTTTGGCAGTTGTCCGCCGGCCGGAGCCGGCGGCGGGCACGACGATCAGTAAACGTCGCGCTGGGTGTTATACACGTTGAAGTGGCCGGTCGGGGTGACCAGGCGCGGGTCCTTGATCACGTTCTTCAGCTTGAGCGTCTTGTCGTCCACCACCACGATGGCGGATTCCTTGTTCTTGGCGCTCCACACCGCGAACCACACTTCGTCGCCGGCCTTGTTGTACTCCGGCTGCACCACGCGCTTGGCACCGTCGTCCTTGATGCCGGCCCATTCGGCGATCGGCAGGGTCTTGTAACCGGCGGCCAGGTTGTTGATGTCGTACACCACGACCGACTGGGAGATCTTCGGATCGGGGTTCAGCGGCGCATCGGACCACAGGTTCTTGGACTTCGGGTGGCTCTTGACGAACAGCGCTCCTCCGCCCGGGCCCTTCAGCGATTCGACCATCTTCCAGGCGTACTGCTTGTGCTTGGCCGGGTCGGTGCCGATCAGGGCGATGGTTTCGTCGCCCAGGTGGCCGGTGGCCCACACGGGGCCGTACTTCGGGTGGGTGAAGTTGGCGCCGCGGCCCGGGTGCGGGATCTTGCCCACGTCGATCAGCCCGGCCAGCTTGCCGTCCTTGAGGTCGATGGCGCCGACCTTGTTGGACTGGTTGGCAGCGATCATGAAGTAGCGCTTGGAGCTGTCGAGGCCGCCGTCATGGAGGAACTTGGCGACCGGGATCTCCTTGGTGGTGATCTCGTTGAGGTCGCTGTAGTTCACCATCAGGGTCTTGCCGGTTTCCTTCACGTTCACCACGAACTCGGGCTTGTAGTGCGAGGCCACGATGGAGGCGACGCGCGGCTCGGGGTGGAACTCCTGCTCGCCGACGGTCATGCCGCGGGTGGCCATGATCTTGAGCGGCTCGAGGGTGTCGCCGTTCATGATCACGTACTGGGGCGGCCAGTAGGTGCCGGCGATGGCCAGCTTGTCTTCGTAGCCCTTGTACTTGGAGGTCTCGACCGAACGCGCCTCGAGGCCGACGCGGATCTCGGCGACGTTGTCGGGCTTCTCCATCCACAGGTCGATCATGTTGATCTTGGCGTCGCGGCCGATCACGAACAGGTAGCGGCCCGAGGCGGACATGCGCGAGATGTGCACCGCGTAGCCCGTCTTGATGATGTTGATGATCTTCTTGGTGTCGCCGTCGATGAGGGCGATCTCACCGGCATCACGCAGGGTCGTCGAGAAGATGTTCTCGAGGTTGTAGTTGTTCATCTTCTTCTTCGGGCGCGCCTCGGGCGGCACGATGACCTTCCAGGTCGCCTTCATGTCCTTCAGGCCGTACTCGGGCGGCTGCGGAGGCGTCTGCTGGATGTAGCGGGCCATCAGGTCGACTTCGTCGTCGCTGAGCTCGCCCGAGGTGCCCCAGTTGGGCATGCCGGCGGGGGAGCCGTACTTGATGAACACCTTCAGGTAGTCGGTGCCGGCGGCCAGGGTCTTATCGGGAGTCAGCGGCTTGCCGGTGGCGCCCTTGCGCAGCACGCCGTGACAGCCGGCGCAGCGCTCGAAGTAGATCTGGCGGGCCTTCTCGAACTCCGCCTTGGTCAGCGGCGGGGCCTTGGGGTTGATGTCCTGGTACATCTCGACATTGGCGAGGGGCGAACTGCCGGCCTGATATTGAACTTCGGCCGAGCTGACATCCTTGCCGGCTGCGAGGGCTTGCGCGACGGCCATCGGCAGCAGGGCCGCGGCGATTGCTCCGGTCTTCCAGATTCTCATAGTGCATCTCCCTTGAATGAACGCGACGAGCGGACAATCCCGCTTGCCGGCAAGGTTGCGCCTGTGGGGCATTCCCCTTCCTTGACAGGGGTCAAGTTCGAAAAGTCACTTGGCCTGATAGATTCCTCCCGTCATGATTCCGGGAGTAACGCCATGCCGCCGCCCGTCACCGCAAGCCTCGCCCTGCCGGCCACCGGCGCCCTGCGTTCATTCCTCGACCAGTGGGTGGGCAACCGCCGCACGGAGGCCGGCGATCCGTCCCGGTCGTCCGACGCCGGTGCGATGGGCCGCGTGGCCCTGGTCGGTGCCGGCCCCGGCGACCCCGAGCTCCTGACCCTGCGCGCCGCCCGCCTGATCGGCGAGGCCGATGCGCTGGTGGTCGACCACCTGGTGAGCGACGGCGTGCTGCAGTTTGCCCGCCGCGGCGCCGAGATGCTCTACGTCGGCAAGGAAGCCGGCCACCACACCCTGCCCCAGGAAGAGATCAACCGCCTGCTGGTGCGCCTGGCCCGCGAGGGCAAGCGGGTGGTGCGCCTGAAGGGCGGCGACCCCTTCATCTTCGGCCGCGGCGGCGAGGAGCTCGAGGAGCTGCTCGAAGCCGGCGTGCCCTTCGAGGTGGTGCCGGGCATCACCGCCGCCTGTGGCGCCGGTGCCTACGCGGGCATCCCCCTCACCCATCGCGACTATGCCCAGTCGGTGGTGTTTGCCACCGGCCACCGCCGCGCCGGCGAGTCGGCGCTGGATTGGGACGCGCTGGCGCGCCCCCACCAGACCGCGGTGATCTACATGGGCGTCGGCATGCTGCAGTCCCACTGCGCTGCGCTCGTCGCCCACGGCCGCGCCGCCGGCACCCCGGCGGCCCTCGTCGAGAACGGCACCACGCCGCGCCAGCGGATCGTCGTCGGCACCCTCGACACCCTGCCGGCGAAGGCCGTCGAGGCCGGTATCCGGCCGCCGGCGCTGCTCATCGTCGGCGAGGTGGTCAGCCTGGCCGGCAAGCTGGCGTGGTTTTCCGCCACCGGGGCGGCTGTGCAGGGCGCCTGAAGCGCACGGGTTCTGATTGCGGCGGCCGCCTGCGGGCGGCCGTTTCTCGTCCACCGGTGGCTGGCCTGCTAAGCTCCCGATCCTTCACAAAACCATAACAATGGGAGGGAAAAGCCATGCCCGTCCGCCTGATCGAGCGCACGTCAGACGCCTACGCCTATCCGCTGCTCATCAAGCAGCTCCTGCACACGCCGCTGGCCGTGGCGCCGGACCAGGAGATCACCTACATGGGCGGGCGCCGCCACAGCTACCGCGAGCTGCGCCAGCGCATCGGCCGGCTGGCCAGCATGCTTGCCGGGCTGGGCGTGGAGGCCGGCGACACCGTGGCGATGATGGACTGGGACAGCCACCGCTACCTCGAATGCTTCTTCGCGGTGCCGATGATGGGCGCCATCCTGCAGACGGTGAATGTGCGCCTGACGCCCGAGCAGATCCTGTACACCCTCAACCATGCCCGCGCCGACGTGGTGCTGGTCAACGCCGAGTTCCTCCCCATTCTCGCCGCCATCGCGCCGCGCCTCGAGACGGTGAAGCGTTTCGTGCTGATCGAGGACGCGCCAGCCGAGGCCGCCCCGGTGCCCCTGGCTGGTGAGTACGAGGCCCTGCTGGCGGCGGCCTCGCCCGATTACGACTTCCCCGATTTCGACGAGAACGCCCAGGCCACCACCTTCTACACCACCGGCACCACGGGTCTGCCGAAGGGCGTCTACTTCAGCCACCGCCAGCTGGTGATGCACACCCTCGCCACCGCCGCAGCCCTCGGTAGCGCGCCGGCCCAGGGCCGCCTGCACCGGGACGACGTGTACATGCCGATCACCCCGATGTTCCACGTGCACGCCTGGGGCCTGCCCTACGTGGCCACCATGCTCGGCCTCAAGCAGGTCTACCCGGGCCGCTACGTGCCGGAAACCCTGCTCAAGCTGGTCCGCGACGAGGGCGTCACCTTCTCCCACTGCGTGCCCACCATCCTGCACATGCTGCTGGTGCACCCGCTCTCCAAGGTCATCGACCTGTCCCGCTGGAAGCTCATCATCGGCGGCTCGGCCCTGTCCCAGGCCCAGGCGAAGGCGGCGCTGGCGCGGGGCATTGACGTGTTCACCGGCTACGGCATGTCGGAGACCTGCCCCATCCTCAGCCTCGCCCAGCTGCCCACCGCGGCGCTGGCCGATGGCGCCGACGCCCAGGCCGCCCTGCGCGCCAAGACCGGCATCCCGCTGCCGCTGGTGGACCTGCGGGTGGTGGACGAGCAGCTCGCCGAGCAGCCCCATGACGGCCAGTCGGTGGGCGAGGTGGTGGTGCGCAGCCCCTGGCTCACACAAGGCTACCTCCACGACCCGGCCGCCTCCGAGGCCCTCTGGCAGGGTGGTGTGCTGCACACCGGCGACATCGGCCACATCGACGCCGCCGGCTGGCTGCAGATCACCGACCGCATGAAGGACGTCATCAAGACCGGCGGCGAGTGGACCTCCTCGCTGCAGATCGAGGACGTGGTCGCCCAGCACCCGGCGGTGGCCGAGGTGGCGGTGATAGGCGTGCCTGACGAAAAATGGGGCGAGCGCCCGCTGGCCCGGGTCACCCTCAAGCCGGAGCAGGTCGGCAAGGTGAGCGAGCACGAGATCCGCAACTTCTCGGCCCGGCTCATCGAATCCACCGGCGTCTCCCGCTACGGCGTGCTGCTCCAGGTGCAGTTTGTGGACGTGCTGCCGCGGACCAGCGTGGGCAAACTCAACAAGCGTGCAATGCGCGAGGAGCACGGGCCCGGCTGACCGGTAAGGGGGCGTGCGCACTGCCGCGGTGCGCATGGTGCGCATCACTTTGGTGCGCCGGGCGCGGGCGGGGCGGCAAACAGCCATGCTGGTGCAATTTTTCGGGCCTTTAATGCTGGCTCGAAGCTTGCTTGCTCGTATGGCCAACCTATTTTGCCGCACTGATAACGGAGTCTCCCGTGACCATCCACGTAGCCCTCAATCACCTGACTTCCTACAAGTACGACCGCCCGATCAACGTCGGGCCCCAGGTCGTCCGTCTGCGCCCGGCGCCCCACAGCCGCACCCGCATCCTCTCGTATTCCCTGCGCGTCCTGCCCAAGCCCCACTTCATCAACTGGCAGCAGGACCCGCAATCCAACTACCTGGCCCGCCTGGTCTTCCCCGAGAAGGTCACCGAGTTCAGCGTCGAGGTCGACCTGGTGGCCGAGATGTCGGTCATCAACCCCTTCGACTTCTTCCTCGAGCCCGAGGCCGAGAACTTCCCGTTCAGCTACGACAAGACCCTCGTCCACGAGCTCGCTCCCTTCCTGCTCAAGGAGCCGGCCACCCCGGCCTTCGCCGACTACCTCGCCAGCATCCCGCGCGAGACCATGCGCAGCGTGGACTTCCTGGTCAAGGTGAACGCCGACCTGCAACAGCACATCGGCTACGTGATCCGCATGGAGCCGGGCGTCCAGACCCCCGACGAAACCCTCACCAAGCGCACCGGCTCGTGCCGCGACTCGGCCTGGCTGCTGGTCCAGCTGCTGCGCCACATGGGCCTCGCGGCGCGCTTCGTGTCCGGCTACCTCATCCAGCTGAAGGCCGACGTCAAATCCCTCGACGGCCCTTCGGGCACCGAGGTCGACTTCACCGACCTCCACGCCTGGACCGAGGTGTACCTGCCCGGCGCCGGCTGGGTCGGCCTCGACCCCACCTCCGGCCTGTTCGCCGGCGAAGGCCACATCCCGCTGGCCGCCTCGCCCGACCCGTCCTCCGCGGCGCCGGTGTCCGGCCTCATCGACGAGTGCGAGTGCGAGTTCGAGCACCACATGCAGGTCACCCGCGTGCTCGAGGCGCCGCGCGTCACCAAGCCCTACACCGAAGAGCAGTGGGCCGAGATCGAAGCCCTCGGCCACCGCATCGACGTGGACCTCGACGCCCACGACATGCGCCTCACGATGGGCGGCGAGCCCACCTTCGTCTCCATCGACGACCCGGACGGCGCCGAGTGGAACACCGAGGCGATGGGCCCCACCAAGCGCATCCGCGCCGAAGACCTCTATCACCGCCTGCGCGACAAGTACGCCCCCCAGGGCCTGGCCCACTTCGGCCAGGGCAAGTGGTACCCGGGCGAGCAGCTGCCGCGCTGGTCGCTGACCTGCTTCTGGCGCAAGGACGGCGAACCGATCTGGCTCAACCCCGACCTCATCGCCGACGCCTCCGCCCCCGGCGACGTCAAGGCCGACAAGGCCCACACCTTCCTCGCCGGCGTCGCCGCGCGGCTCCAGCTCGACCGCCGCCGCGTCTTCCCGGCCTATGAAGACGCCTTCTACTACCTGTGGCGCGAGCGCCGCCTGCCGGGCAACGTCGACCCCTTCGACGCCCGCCTCGATGACCCCCTCGAGCGCGACCGCATCCGCCGTGTGTACGAATACGGCCTGCCCAACCCGGTCGGCTACGTGCTGCCGGTGGCCCTCAACGCCTACACCGGCGCCTGGGAAACCGGCCCGTGGTTCCTGCGCGACGAGCGCTGCTACCTCATCCCCGGCGACTCGCCGCTGGGCTACCGCCTGCCGCTGGACTCCCAGCCCTGGGTCGCCAAGGGCGACTACCCTTATGTGAACCCGCCCGACGCCCACCAGCAGCTCGAACCGCTGCCCGCCTACCAGGCCATCCGCCGCCAGCTGCCGGGCGGCCAGACCGCGGTGGTGAACGCCCTCCGCGACGACGAGGCCGGCTTCGGCACCTCGGCTGCCGCCCGCGCCGCCGCAGCCCTGAAGGCTGCCCAGGAGGCCGGCAAGCTCAGCCCCACCGATCGCCCGCCGCAGCCCTTCCAGTCGGCCGACTGGATCGTGCGCACCGCCATGTGCGCCGAGCCGCGCAACGGCACCATGCACATCTTCATGCCGCCGCTGGCCAGCCTCGAGAAATACCTCGAGCTCGTCACCGCCATCGAAGCCACCGCCGAAGAGATGGGCATGCCGGTGGTCCTAGAAGGCTACGAGCCGCCGTCCGACCCGCGCCTCGCCCACTTCCGCATCACCCCCGACCCCGGCGTGATCGAGGTCAACATCCACCCCGCCAGCAACTGGGAAGAGCTCGTCGACCGCACCACCCACCTCTACGAAGCGGCCCACTACTCCCGCCTCACCACCGAGAAGTTCATGGTGGACGGCCGCCACACCGGCACCGGCGGCGGCAACCACTTCGTGCTGGGCGGCGCCACGCCGGCCGACTCGCCCTTCCTGCGCCGGCCCGACGTGCTGCGCAGCCTGATCTCCTACTGGCACAACCACCCGAGCCTCTCGTACCTGTTCTCGGGCCTCTTCATCGGCCCCACCAGCCAGGCCCCGCGCATCGACGAGGCGCGCAACGACTCGGTGTATGAAATCGAGACCGCCTTCCGCCAGTTCCCGAAGGCCGGCGAGACCGTGCCTCCCTGGCTCATCGACCGCCTGCTGCGCAACCTGCTGATCGACGTCACCGGCAACACCCACCGCTCCGAGTTCTGCATCGACAAGCTCTACTCCCCCGACGGCCCCACCGGCCGCCTCGGCCTGGTCGAGATGCGCGCCTTCGAGATGCCGCCCCACGCGCGCATGTCGCTGGCCCAGCAGCTCCTGCTGCGCGGCCTGCTGGCCCGCTTCTGGGAAACCCCCTACGCGCCGGAGCGCCTGGTGCGCTGGGGCACCGAGCTGCATGATCGCTTCCTGCTGCCCCACTTCGTCGAGCAGGACTTCAACGACGTGATGGAGGACATGCAGGCCCACGGCCTGCCCTTCAAGCCCGAATGGTTCGCCCCGCACCTCGAGTTCCGCTTCCCCAAGATCGGCGACTTCGCGGTACGCGGCATCGACATCGAGCTGCGCACCGCCCTCGAGCCCTGGCACGTGATGGGCGAGGAGGGCGCCATCGGCGGCACCGTGCGTTTCGTCGATTCGTCGGTGGAGCGCCTGCAGGTGAAGGTGTCGGGCATGTCGAACGACCGCTTCCTGCTGGCCGTGAATGGCCGCACGATCCCGCTGCAGCCCACCGGCACCGTCGGTGAGCACGTGGCCGGCGTGCGCTACCGGGCCTGGCAGCCGCCGTCCTGCCTGCACCCCACCATCCCGCCCCACGCGCCGCTGGTCTTCGACCTGGTGGACACCTGGACCGGCCGCTCCCTGGGCGGTTGCCAGTATCACGTGTCCCACCCGGGCGGGCGCAGCTTCGAGACCTTCCCGGTCAACGCCTTCGAAGCCGAGAGCCGCCGCCTGGCGCGCTTCTTCCGGATGGGTCACACGCCGGGCGAGCCGCAGCTGAAAGTCTCGCCGATCGAGAAGGAGTTCCCCTTCACTCTCGACCTGCGTCGCTGATACTTCACCTCCGGCGGAGCGGGGAGGCGGTTCTCCCCGCTCGATCCACCCTTTGCCGGCGGGCACGCCGTGCCGTATCGTTCGCACCTGCCCGCTGCCGGGCGCCGCATCGCCCCCGACCGCCCCTCCATGAGCCACCCTCTCCTTGCCCACTATCCCTACCGGCCCGACTCCTACGATGAGCTGATCGGCGACGAGGACGTACGGCCCCACTGGCAGGCCTTCGTCGACCACATCGAGGAGACCGGCACCGACACCCTGCGCGGCCGGGCCGCCCAGCTGGAGCGGGGCATCCAGCAGAACGGCGTCACCTACAACGTCTATGCCGACCCCCGCGGCGCGGGCCGCCCGTGGTCCCTCGACCTGCTGCCGCTGATCCTGCCGGCCGACGAATGGCGCGGCATCGCCGCCGCCATCGCCCAGCGCGCGCGCCTGCTCGACACCCTGCTCGGCGATCTCTACGGCCCCCAGACCACCCTCGAGAAGGGCCTCCTGCCCACCGAGCTGGTTTATGGCCACAAGGGCTTCCTGTGGCCCTGCCAGGGTATCCGGCCGGCCGGCGGCCACTACCTGCACCTCTACGCCGCCGACCTGGCCCGCTCGCCGGACGGCCGCTGGTGGGTCATCGCCGACCGCACCCAGGCCCCGTCGGGCGCCGGCTACGCCCTCGAGAACCGTCTGCTCGTGTCGCGGGCCTTCCCCGACCTGTTCCGCGACATGCAGGTGCACACCCTGGCCGGCTTCTTCCGCGGCCTGCAGCGCGCCCTCGCGGCCCAGGCCCCGAGCGATGGCGAGCCGCCGCTCACCGTGCTGCTCACCCCCGGCCCCTTCAACGAAACCTACTTCGAGCACGTCTACCTGGCCCGCTATCTCGGCTTCCCACTCGTCGAGGGGCAGGACCTCACGGTGCGCGACGACACCGTCTTCCTCAAGACCGTGTCGGGCCTCAAGCGCGTGCACGCCATCCTGCGCCGCCTCGACGACGACTTCTGCGACCCGGTCGAGCTGCGCGCCGACTCGGCCCTCGGCGTGCCCGGCCTGCTCGGCGCGGTGCGTGCCGGCAAGGTGCTGGTGGCCAACGCGCTGGGCTCGGGCCTGCTCGAATCGGCGGCGCTGCCGGGCTTCCTGCCGGGCATCTGCCGCCACCTGCTCGGCGAGGAGCTGGCCATGCCCTCGGTGGCCACCTGGTGGTGCGGCGAGGCACCGGCCCGCGCCGAGGTGCTCGACAACCTGCGCAGCCTGGTGCTCAAGCCCACCTTTCCCGGGCGCTCCAGCGAGGTGCTGTTCGGCGACCGGCTGGCCGAAGACCAGCTCGACGCCCTCGCTGCGCGCATCGAGGCCCACCCCACCGAGTTCGTCGCCCAGGAGCTCGTCAAGCTCTCCCGCGCCCCGGTGTGGGCTGGCGGCCACCGGCGCAAGCTGCGCCCGCGGGCGATGGGCCTGCGCGTCTATGCGGCGATCACCCCTGAAGGCTACAGCGTGCTGCCCGGCGGGCTGGCGCGGGTGGCCGGCGTCGAGAACACCCGCATCCTCACCCTGCAGAAGGGTGGCAGCAGCAAGGACACCTGGGTGCTCTCCGACGGGCCGGTGTCCACCTTCAGCCTGCTCAAGAACGTCATCGGCGTCGACGACCTGATCGGCGAGACCGGCACCCTGTCGTCGCGGCTGGCCGAGAACCTGTTCTGGTTCGGCCGCTACAGCGAACGCTGCGACGCCGTCGCCCGCCTCGCCCGGCTGGCCCTCACGCGGCTCTCCGAGGGCCGCCGCACCGAGCGTGCCGGGGCCCTCGCGGTGATGCTCGATCTGGCTGCCGGCGCCGGCCTGATCGACGAGGAGGCCGTCGACGGCCCGGTGGTCAAGGCTGAGCTCGACCTCTTCCGCGCCGTCCTCGACCGCCAGGCCGACCACGGCCTCGCCGCCAACCTGCAGCGCCTCAGCTGGTGCGCCACCCAGGCCCGCGAGCACCTCTCCCTCGACCACTGGCACGCCCTCAAGCGCCTGTCCGCCGAGATCGAGGCCTGCCGCGAGCGGGCCAGCGACGCCTCCTCGCTGCTCGAATTCCTCGACGAAGCCCTCACCACCTTCGTCTCCCTGTCGGGCTTCGCGATGGACACCATGACCCGCGACATGGGCTGGCGCCTGCACATCGTCGGGCGACGCCTCGAGCGCCTCGACAACCTGGCCAGCACGCTGGCGCGCTTCCTGCGCCGCTACACCGGGCTCGACTCCCAGCTCAACCGCGAGCTGGCCGTCGAGGCCCTGCTCGAGCTGTGCGACTCGGTCATCACCTACCGCACCCGCTACCGCGCCCAGCCCGAGCTGCTGCCGGCGATCCACCTCCTCGTGATGGACGAGGCCAACCCCCACGCGCTGGCCTTCCAGCTGCGCATGGCCGGCAACTACCTCAGCCGCTTCGAGAAGAGCGGCTCGCCCCTCGGGATGGCCGAGTTCGATCAAGCCTTCGCCGGCATCCAGGTCTTCCCCTGGAAGCGCCTCGAGGCGAGCTCCCCGGAGGCCGACCGCCACGCCGCCTGCGTCCTCCTCGCCACCCGCCTGGACGCCCTGGCCGACGCCGGCCGACAGCTCTCCGACCGCCTCGCGATGCGCTTCTTCAGCCACGTGGGCGGCAACCGCCAGGCCACCTTTGCCGCGTAAGTCTCCGCCCCGCCCATCACCATGAGCCAGAGCGTCGCCTACATCGTCATCCACGAAACCGAGTACCCCCAGTGCGGGGTGCCGGTGTCGCTGGCCCAGCACCTCCTGCACCTCATTCCGCGGGAGCTGCCGCACCAGCTGCGCGCATCGGCCGGCATCACCATCGCCCCCGACGTGGGCCGCCTCAGTCACGGCGAGGACGCCTTCGGCAACCCGGTCACCTGGCTGTCCCTCGACACCCCCCACGACGGCCTGCTGGTGCGCGCCGAGAGCCACGTCACGGTGGTGCGCCGCAAGCTGCCGGCCCCCGCCGACTCGCCGCCCTGGGAGCGCGTCCGCGAAGGCTTCTTGTACCGCCCCGAGCCCCACAGCCGCGAGCGCCTCGACGCCGAGCGCTACCTCTACGCCTCGCCCCGCGTCCCGCGGGACGCCGCCCTCGCCGACTTCGCGCGGCAGGCCTTCACGCCCGAGCTGCCATTGCTGGCCGGCGCCAAGGCGCTGATGGACCTGATCTTCGAGACCTTCACCTTCGACGCCGAGGCCACCGAGGTGAGCACCCCGGTGTTTGATGTGCTCAAGCGCAAGCGCGGCGTGTGCCAGGACTTCGCCCACCTGATGATCGCCGCGCTGCGCTCCATCGGCCTGCCGGCGCGCTACATGTCGGGCTACCTGCTCACCGACCCGCCGCCGGGCAAGCCGCGCCTCGTCGGCGCCGACGCCTCCCACGCCTGGGTGGCGGTGTGGTGCCCCGGCCACGGCTGGATCGAATACGACCCCACCAACGGCATCCAGCCCGACCTGCGCCACGTCACCCTCGGCTGGGGGCGCGACTTCCAGGACGTCTCGCCGCTGCGCGGGGTGATCCTCGGCGGCCTCGCCCAGGCGCCCGAGGTGCGTGTCACGGTGATGCCGGAGGCCGAGTGGGTCGAACGTCAGGCGCAGCTCGCCAAGGCGAAGCCCCAGGCGAAGGCGCCGCCGGCCCCCGAGGTGGAAGAGCCGGAGGCCTGAGCCAGGCCCTGGCCGGACCGCAGCACGCGGAGGCAACCCTGGCTTTACCGGCTGAGTGCGGCTGAAGCCGCAGCGACAGGGTGCATCCCGGAGGCGGTGGATTTCCACGGCTAACGGTGACAGAGCCTCTTTGAAGGCAGCCAAGGGAAAGGGGCTGTCGTTCCGGCGGCGTTCGAGGTTTGCTACAGCGCTCGGTGGCAGTTTTCAGGATAATCCGCGGCCTGTCACCACCGAGCCGCTGCCCCATGCCTTACCTCGTCACCGTCAATCTGCTGTGGGCCTTCTCGTTCAGCCTGATCGGCGAATACCTGGCCGGGCGGGTCGACAGCGACTTCGCGGTGCTGGTGCGGGTGGCCATCGCCGCGCTGGTGTTCATCCCCTTCACCCGCTGGCGCGGCCTGCCGCCGCGCCTGGTCGGCGGCCTGTGGCTGGCCGGGGCGCTGCAGTTCGGCGTCACCTACCTGTGCCTGTACCGCAGCTTCACGGTGCTCACGGTGCCCGAGGTGCTGCTGTTCACGGTGCTCACCCCGATCTACGTGACCCTCCTCGACGACGCCCTGGCGCGCCGCTTCAACCCCTGGGCACTACTGGCGGCGCTGGTGGCGGTGGCCGGCGGCGTGGCGATCCGCTTCCAGCCGCTGGAAGGCGACTACCTCACCGGCTTCCTGCTGCTGCAGCTCGCCAACGCCACCTTCGCCGCCGGGCAGGTGCTGTGCCGCCACCTGCTCGCCCGCCACGTCACCGGGCTGCCGCTGTACCGCTTCTTCGGCCATTTCTTCCTGGGCGCGCTGCTGCTGGCGCTGCCCTCCTGGCTGATCTTCGGCAACCCGGCCAAGCTGCCCCACACCGCGCTCCAGTGGGGCGTGCTGGTGTGGATGGGCCTGTTCGCCACCGCGCTGGGGATGTTCTGGTGGGTCAAGGGCAGCACCCGCGTCGACGCCGGCGCTCTGGCGGTGATGAACGAGCTTCACGTGCCCCTGGGGCTGCTGGTGAACCTGCTGATCTGGAACCGCGACGCGGACCTGAAGAAGATCGCCCTGGGGGGTGGGGTGATCTTATTGTCGCTGGCGCTCAATCGGTTTGGGCGGGGGCGTGGGGTGGCGGGATAGACAATCCATTCCTCCATGCGATGCGTGCGTAATGGGGAATTCGTTTGCGGTGTCAGGCCCGCTGCCCCTGTGCGAAAATCCATCCCATCAAGTCCAGCGATTGCAGATCTCGCCCTTCCTGAATCGAAGGGCCGCAGTGGATACGGCAGAGTCGCTGGTATCCACGCGTGTCGATTCTCAGATCGATCTGAACCCTCACCAAGTCGAGGCGATGCTTTTTGTCTGCACGAGCCCAAAAACGGCTGTTGACCACTTTCCGTAACCTCAAGAGCCGCATGAGCACACGCTTTCGTACCTTCGCCGACGCTCCCCCGGAGGGTGAGGGCGCTATTCGCCCGCTGGCACGCCTGTCGCGTTGTCGCGAGAAAGCGTCGCACCGCGGTGTCTCAGGGGGGGCTTCGCGCCAGACTCCCGCCCAGACGCACCAGCAAGTGCGTCCAACAGCCGTTTCTAGGATGATTGGAGACGAGTCTTGAACAAGAAGGTCATCATCATTGCCGGGCCGAACGGTGCGGGGAAGACGACCTTTGCCCGCTCCTTTCTGCCAGCCGAGGCACATTGCCCCCGTTTCATCAATGCCGATCTGATCGCCGCCGGACTGTCACCTTTTGCCCCGGAGACGGCTGCGGGCAAGGCCGGGCGCCTGATGCTGCGGGAGATGGCCGAATGCGCCACGCGCGGTGAGAGCTTTGCGGTGGAGACGACGCTCTCAGGGCTGGTGTATCTGCGCCATGTTCACCAATGGCGGCGGCAGGGCTACCACGTAAGCCTGTTCTTTCTGGCCCTGCCTTCTGCCGATATGGCAGTAGCCCGTGTGGCCGAGCGCGTCAGGCAGGGCGGCCACGATATTCCGGAGGACGTGATTCGCCGACGTTTTGTTGCCGGACGTGACCACTTCGACCATCATTATCGTGCTGCCGTGCATGCCTGGGCGTTGTACGACAACGGCGGCGCCACGCCAGCCCTGCTGGAATGGGGAGAAAACGAATGACTCAGCAAGAACTGTCTCAAGCCAAAGACCCGGATCTGCGCGCCTCGTTGCAGGCCATGCAGCGTGCCGCCGAGCTGGCGCGCAGGACGGCGATGCAGACGGATACCCACATCGTGATCGTCGAGAACGAGCAGATCGTGCGCCTGTCGGCCCAGCAACTTCAGCAGCGGGGCCAAAGCACATGAATTCCCACCCACCGGGGAACAGTCCGTTGATGCGCTTTGGGGGCAGACGCGGCTGGCGTTCCCCGCGTGCACGTGGGTGCGTCGCCCCAGATCTGTTGTAGGTCGGCGCGACGGCGGGGCTGGAGTGAGAGCCGCCGCAGCCCATGGCTGACGAAGTGGCGGTGGGTGTTGGGGTTCCCCTGAAACGCTTGAGACTCGAGCCAGCGCTGGGTTTCAAGCGTTCTCCACTGCCTGCGGACAGGCTCCCGAAGACGGATTCAGGGCCTTTTTGTCACCTGATAAAAACCCTCGGTGACATGAAAAAACCGTTGGCGGCCTGAAAAAAATTGCCGGCGGGCCCACAAGAACCATTCTTCAGCCAAAAACCTTCTTTTGTCTGGCCGCTGGGGCATTTTTTCATATGAAAAGTTGCTCGGCAGTCTGACGGATTCATTCCTCAGCATGGCAGAGGGTTTTTGTGACACGACAAAAAATTCTGATGGCGTCGAAAAGGGTTTTTGTGACGCGGCTGGCGGTTTTTTGGGGCGTCAAGTAAGGCGTTTTCGGCGCGGCTTGCAGGGTTTGTGTGGCATCACGGGGGGATGCCGTCGGCGCCGCCGCCCGGGCGGGTGTTTCGGCCCGGGCAGCGGGGCGGCCTCAGGCGGCGTCAGGCGCCTTTCCAGCCACCCCCCAGAGCTTTGAACAGGTCCACGGTGGCGGTGAGGCGGGCCTGGCGGTTCTGGACCCAGGCCACGGTGGCGTCGTTGGCGGTGCGCTGGGCGCTCAGGACTTCGAGGTAGGGCGAGTAGCCGGCGTCGTAGCGGGCCTGGGCGAGCTGCAGGGCGCGCTTGGCGGCGTTCATGGCGCGGGTGTAGGCGTCCTCGGCGTCGGCGTTGCGGCTGACGCTGACGAGGGCGTCGTTCACTTCGCGGAAGGCGCCCTGCACGGTCTTGCGGTAGGTCTCGAGGCTCTGCTGCTGCTGGGCCGTGACCTGGTCCACCTGGGCGCGCAGGCGCCCGCCTTCGAAGATCGGCTGGGTCAGCCCGGCGCCGAAGGACCACACCGCCGATGGGGCGCTGAAGAGCTGCGACAAGTCCTTGCTCTCGCGGCCGAAGTTGCCGGTGAGGGTGATGCTGGGGAACAGCGCGGCCTTGGCGACGCCGATCCTGGCGTTGGCGGCGATCAGGTCGGTCTCGGCTTTCTTCACATCAGGGCGGGTCTCGAGGAGCGCCGAGGGCAGGCCGGCGGGCGGCGCCGGCGGCACCGGCAGGGTGCGCAGGTCGCCGGCGGCGATCTTGAGGCCGGGCTGGCCGACCAGGAGGCCGAGGAGGTTCTCGGACAGGCCGCGGGCGCGGTCGAGCTCGATGCGCGCGGCGGTGTAGGTGGCCAGCGCGCCTTCGGCCTGCTGCACGTCGAGCTGCGAGGCGATGCCGCCCTCGAAGCGGGTGCGGGTGAGTTGGGTGCTGCGGCTCTGGCTGCTCAGCGAGTCGTCGACGGCCAGCAGCTGGGCGTCGATGGCGCGCAGGTTGAGGTAGGCCTGGGTGACCGCGGCGGCCAGGCTCAGCGACACCGTGTCGGCCGCGTAGCGGGTGCCCAGGGCCTGGGCGCGGGCGCCTTCGGAGGCGCGCCGCAGCTTGCCCCACACGTCCAGCTCGAAGGAGGTGGACAGGGCGAGGCGGGCGCTGCTGCGGGTGATCGGCGCGGTGGATGGGATCGGCGTGGCGTTGGTCTGGCTGATCCGGTTGCGGCTGCCGCTGGCCTCGGCGTTGATCTGCGGCAGCAGGGCGGCGTCGACCTGGCGCAGCAGGGCGTCGGCTTCCTCTATGCGCAGGGCGGCGATGCGGGCGTCGGGGCTGCTGGCGAGGGCCTGGGCGACCAGGCCGTCGAGCTGGGCGTCGCCGAACAGCGACCACCAGTTGGCGGCCACCGTGGGCGCCGCAGCCAGCGGGCCGGCGGCGGTGTAGGCCTCGGGCAGGCCGAGCTGGGCCGCCGGGCGCACGTAGTCGGGCCCGAGGGCGCAGCCGGACAGCAGGGCCAGCGTCAGCGCGGCGAGGGCGAGGGGCGCGGTGAAGTGGGGAGCGTCAGGGCGGCGCATCATGCCTTCTCCTCGGAGCTGTGGGGGGTGGCGGCCGCCTGGGGCGCCCGGCGCCCGGCGAACCAGCTGAAGAACATGGGGATGAAGATGGTGGCGATGAAGGTGGCTGCCAACATCCCGCCGAACACGCCGGTGCCCATGGATTTGCGGGCGGCGGCGCCGGCGCCGGTCGAGATGACCAGCGGGAAGACCCCCAGGATGAAGGCCAGCGAGGTCATCACGATGGGCCGGAAGCGCAGCCGCGCGCCTTCGAGGGCGGCCTCGAGCACATGCATGCCCTCGGCCCGCTTCTGGGCGGCGAACTCGACGATCAGGATGGCGTTCTTGGCGGCGAGGCCGATCAGCACCACCAGGCCGATCTGGAAATAGATGTCGTTGGGCATGCCGCGGATCATCACCGCCGCCAGCGCGCCGAACAGCGCGAAGGGCACCGACATGATCACCGCCAGCGGCAGCGACCACTTCTCGTACTGGGCGGCGAGGATCAGGAAGACCATGATGATGCCGAAGCCGAAGGCGATCGCCGAGGTGGTGCCGGTGCGCTTCTCCTGGAAGGCCTGGCCGGTCCAGGCCAGCTCGTAGCCGGCCGGCAGGGTTTCGCGGGCGACTTCCTCGACGATCCTGATGGCGTCGCCGGTGCTGACCTTGGGGATCGAGTTGCCGAGCACCTTGGCGGCCAGGAAGCCGTTGAAGCGTTCGAGCTGCTCGGCGCCGACGATCTGCTTGACCTTGATCAGCGTGCCCACCGGCACCATCGCGCCGGCGGCGGAGCGCACATACACCTTGCCCAGGTCGTCGGGCTGGGCGCGGTAGGCTCCGTCGGCCTGGAGCTGGACGCGGTAGGTACGGCCGTTGAGGTTGAAGTCATTCACGTAGAGCGAGCCCATGGTGGATTGCAGCGTCTGGTAGACGTCGGCCACCGGGATGTCCATCGAGATCGCCTTGGCTTCGTCCACTTCCACGTAGAGCTGCGGTGAGGTGGGGCGGAAGAAGGTGTTGATGCCGGTGAGCTCGGGGCGCTTCTTGAGGGCTTCGGTGAACTGCTGGATCACGCCGGCAAGCTTCTGCGGGTCGGCGTCGCCGCGGGCCTGGATGTAGGCCTCGAAGCCGCCGGCGGCGCCCAGGCCGCGGATGGCGGGCGGGTTGAACACCAGGGCCAGGCCGTCGGGCAGGGTCATGCCGAGGCCGGTGAACTTCTTGGCCAGCTCGTCGGCGCCGGTGCTGCGCTCCGACCAGTCCTTGAGGGGGATGAACACCGTGCCGGCGTTGGGCTTGAGGCCGCCGCCGATGATGTCGTTGCCGGCGATCACGAAGACCTTGTCGACGCTCTCGTCCTGCTTGAGCTTCTGCTGGAAGCTCTCGCCGGTGACGCGGGTGCGCTGCAGGCTGGCGCCGTCGGGGAGCATCAGGGCGCTGATGAGGTAGCCCTGGTCTTCGGCCGGCACGAAGCCGCCGGGCACCGCGCGGAACATGAAGATGCTGCCGCCGACGATGATCGTGCACGCCAGGGCGCCGATGATGCGGTGGTGCAGGGTCTTGTTCACCATCCCGGTGTAGGAGCGGGTGAAGGCGTCGAAGAGGCGGTTGAAGGGGCGGAAGATGGGGGCTTCTTCGTGCTTGGTCTGCAGCAGCAGCGCGCACAGGGCCGGGGTGAGGGTGAGCGCGACGACACCGGAGAGGGTCACCGAAATGGCCACCGTCACCGCGAACTGCTGGTAGAGCTTGCCGGCGATGCCGCCGAGGAAGGCCACCGGCACGAACACCGCGCACAGCACCAGCACGATCGCCACCACCGCGCCGGAGACTTCGCGCATGGCCTCGATGGCGGCCTCGCGGGGCTGCATCTTCTCTTCCCACATCAGGCGCTCGACGTTCTCGAGCACCACGATGGCGTCGTCCACCACGATGCCGATCGCCAGCACCATCGCGAACAGGGTGAGGGTGTTGATCGAGAAGCCGAACATCCACAGGCCGGCGAAGGTGCCGATCAGCGACACCGGCACGGCGATCAGCGGGATCAGCGTGGCGCGCCAGTTCTGGAGGAAGACGAAGACCACCACCGCCACCAGCAGGATGGCCTCGCCGAGGGTACGCACGACCTCCTCGATCGAGGCCTGCACGAACTTGGTGGTGTCGAAGGGCACCACGTAGTCGACGCCGGTGGGGAACTTCTGCTTCAGCTCGTCCATGCGGGTGCGCACTTTGGCCGCCACTTCGAGGGCGTTGGCGCCGGATTGCAGGAAGATGCCGACGCCGACCACCGGCTTGCCGAGCAGGGTGGTGCTGGCGTCGTAGTTCTGGGCGCCGAGCTCGACCCGGGCCACGTCCTTCACCCGGAGCACGCCGTTCGGGCCGGCGGCGCGCACCACGATGTTGCCGAACTCCTCGGGGGAGCTTAGGCGCCCCTTGGCGGTGACGGTGTACACCAGCTGCTGGCCGGCGGGGGCCGGCTCCTGGCCGATCTTGCCGGCGGCGTTCTGGCGGTTCTGGGCGGCGATGGCGTTGGCGATGTCGGTGGCCGTCACCCCCAGCTGGGCCATGCGGTCGGGCTTCAGCCACAGGCGGATGGAGTAGTCGAGGGCGCCGAAGATCTGCGCGTCACCCACGCCGGGGATGCGCTTGAGGTCGTCGAGCACGTTGACCAGCGCGTAGTTGGAGAGGAACAGCGGTGTCCGGCTGGCATCCGGCGAGGTCAGGGTGGTGACCATCAGGATGTCGTTGGAGCGCTTCTGCACCGTCACGCCGAACTGGCGCACCACGTCGGGCAGGCGCGGCTCGGCGATCTTGACGCGGTTGTTGACGTTGACGGTGGCCATGTCGACGTTGGTGCCGACCTCGAAGGAGGCGGTGATCGTCAGGCTGCCGTTGGACGAGGCGGTGGAGTTGAAATACAGCAGGTTCTCGACCCCCGACAGCTGCTCCTCGATGGGGGCGGCCACGGTTTTGGCGAGGGTTTCGGCGGAGGCGCCGGGGTAGGAGGCGGTGATCACCACCGTCGGCGGGGTGATCTCGGGGTATTGGGCGATGGGCAGCGCGCGCGCGGCCATCAGGCCGGCGATCACGATGATGATCGAGATGACCGAAGCGAAGATCGGCCGGTTGATGAAGAAACGTGACATCGTGCGTGCTCCCTCAACCCTTCGCCGCCGGGGCGGCCGCGGGCGCTGCGCCCGGCTTGGCGGCACCCGGTGCGCCGGGGCCTTCGCCCGGGGCGTGGGGGGCGACGGTTGCGCCGGGGCGGGCCTTCATGAGGTTGTCGACGATCACCTTGTCGCCGGCCTTCAGGCCGTCCAGGATCACCCAGTCGGTGCCGCTCCAGCGGCCGGTCTTGACCGGGCGCGGCTCGACCTTGTTGTCGGCGCCGACGGTCATCACGATGGGGCCCTTGTCGGTCTGCATCACCGCGGCCTGGGGCACCTTGAAGACGCCGCTGCGCTCGCCGGTGATCAGCCGGGCACGCACGAACTGGCCGGGCAGCAGGCGGCCTTCGGGGTTTGCGAACTCACCGCGCAGTTGCAGCGTGCCGAGCTTGGGGTCGATCTGGCTGGCGGCGAAGTTGAGCTTGCCGCGCACCGGGTAGCTGCTGCCGTCGGGCAGCACCAGCTCGACGCCGCGGATGGCCTGGGGCTTGAAGCGGCCGTCGGGCATCGCCGCCGTCAGCTCGGCCTCGGGGATCGAGAAGCGCACCCACATCGGGTTGACCTGCACCACGGTGGTCAGCAGGGTGCCGCCGCCGGTGGCGAGCAGGGTGCCTTCGGAGACCACCGAGCGGCCGGTGATGCCGCCCACCGGGGCGGTGACGGTGGCGTAGGAGAGGTTCAGTTCGGCCTGGCGCAGGGCGGCCTGGGCTGCCTGCACGGTGGCCGTGGCGACGTTGTTGTCGGAGCTGGCGGTGTCGTATTCGCGCTGGCTGATGGCCTGCTGGGCGAGCAGGCCCTTGAGGCGGGCGGCCTCGCGCTGGGTCTGCTCGACGCGGGCCCTGGCTTCGGCGAGCTGCGCCCGGGCCTGGGCGACGGCGGTCTCGAGGGGCGCCCGGTCGATCTGGTAGAGCGCCTGGCCGGCCTTCACCGCCGAGCCTTCTTCGAAGACGCGCTTCTCGAGGATGCCGCCGACGCGGGCGCGGACCTCCACTTCGCGGGCGCCCTCGGTCTGGGCGACGGCCTCGACGCTGGTCTCGACGCGGGTCGGCTGCATCTCGAGGGCAGTCACCGGCAGCGGCGGCATGGCGCCACCCGGCGGGCCGGCGGGCGGCTGCTCCTTGCCGGAGCAGGCGGCGAGCAGGAGGGTGGCGGAAAGGGTCGACAGGCCAAGGCCGGCGAGACGGGTGGCGGAACGGACGGTCACGATGATCTCCGGGGGCTGGATTTCTGATGGGGCTTGGGGCATAGTTTATACAAACACGGTTGTATGTAAATAGCCCGGCACGTAAGGGTGGGTAAAGATTGCGCCCATCGGATTGCGCCACACCGAAGGCCGCTCCCGGGCATGCCGCGAAGATAATACCGACTTTAGAACAGGCCGATGGTTCGTAAAACGAAAGAAGAAGCCGAGATCACCCGCCTGCACATCATCGATGCTGCGCGCCGGGTGTTTCTGCAATGCGGGGTGAGCCACACTTCCCTCGAAAAGATCGCCGCCGCCGCCGGCGTGACCCGCGGTGCGGTGTATTGGCATTTCCGCAACAAGAGCGAGCTGTTCTTTGCGATGCGCGAGGACGCGATACTGCCCTTCGTCGACCGGGTGGTCTTCGACGCCGACGACGAGGAGCCGCTGGCGGGCATCGAGACCGCCCTGCTGGAGATCTTCCGGGTCCTCGCCGACGAGCAGAAGACCCGCGAGACCCTGGAGATCGTCTCCTTCAAGTGCGAATACGTGGATGAGTTCCTGCCGCTGATGGGCTGCTCGGCGGGCCAGCAGGCCTTCCTCGACGACCTGACCCGCGCCTACGCCCGCGCCGCCGCCCGCGGCCTGCTGCGCCCGGGCCCGACCCCGGAGGTGCTGGCGACGGATACCTTCATGTTCGTCGGCGGGCTGGTCAAGCACTGGCTGGAAGGCGAGCCCGAGTCGCCCTTCCGCCAGGGCGCCGAAGATCTGGTCCGCGCCCACGTGGCCCTGCGCCGGGCCTGAGGCTGGCTGTCAGGGCTCCGGCGGCGTCTGGACGGCGCCGGGGAGCCAGCGGGGCCGGCCGGCCCGCGGCCGCGTGCCGGCCGGAAAGCGGAACTCCGCCTCGGGCGCGAGCCCACTGTCGGCGGCGGACGGCACCGGCGCCAGCTGCGGGCCGGCCCAGCCCGAATCCGGCAGCGGCGTGGCGGCCGGCAGCCGCGTGTTGCCCTGGTGGTCGCCGGGCATCGCCTCGACGAAGCTGCCCGGCCCGGCCAGCAGGTTGTTGCGCGTGGTCACGCGGGTGTCGTCCGGCAGGCGTTCGAACCACACGCGTACGAACTGGGCGGGGTGAGTGCCGTCGTTGATCAGGGTGTTGTGGGACATCTGCAGCCGGTTCACAGGCCAGCGGCCGTTCTCGGCACCGTAGGAGACGATCGCCGGGTTGTCGGTGGTGGCGCTCTGGGCGATCAGGTTGCCCACCACCCGCGCGTCGCCCCCCTCCGGAAACTCCAGCTCGTAGGATGCCTCGCCCTCCGCGCCGTCGGCGATGAAGTTGTAGCGGACGTCATTCACGCGGGCCCGGCTCTTCACCAGGTGGCCTCCGTGACCCTTCTCGAAACGGCTGCCCTCAAGGGTGAAGCGGGCGATCCGCCCGACGTAGAGCAGGTGCGCCGGCCGCGGCCCGCCGCAGGCGGCGTGGCGGAAGATGCTGTCGCGGATGCTGAGCTCCATGTCCTCGAAGACGCAGTCGCGCACCGTCAGGCAGCCGCGTTCGAAGCGTATGTCGGCGCCGTGGCCGGCGGCCATCCGGGCGCCGCGGAGCTCGATGCTGTCGATGCGGACCTGCCCGTCGCGGATCACCCAGATGGCCTTGTCCTCGGCGGCCTGGCCCGCTGCGAGGAGCACCGGGCGCCCGCCGATTCCGCGCAGGGTGAGGGATTTCTGCGTCCACACGGCCACGTCGCCCCGGTAGGTGCCAGCGCGGATCAGCACTGTGTCGCCATCGCGGGCGAGGCGCGGCGTCGGCGATGCGGGTGACGGCTTCCCTGGGCCCGACGGTGATCTCCGCTGCCACGGCAGGCAGCGTCACGAGGATGGCGGCCAGCAGCGTGGTGGCTTGGCGGTGGAGGAGGGCGATGGGCATCGGATCTCCCAGGCCCGGGGCGGCGATTGCACGGGCAGCCCGGGATGGGGGCTCAGCGTGACGGTGTGTCGTCGCCCGATGGGCTGCGTAGGTATACTGGATTAATCAGCCCCCCCTGTCCGGACAAAAATGGCCAGCAAACCGAAGCCCGCACGCCCGTCCCGCCGTTGGCCCCTGTGGCTTCTCTTCTTTTGCGCCGCGTTTGCTGCGCTGTTTGCCATGGCGGCGCTGGTGCTTGAGACGCGGGGGCGCCCTCCGCGCCTGCTTGGCCCCTACCTCGAGCGTCGCGCGTCCGGCCATAATCCGCTCATCGTGTCGATCGGCGAGCGTCTCGATGCGCTGCTGACCTGGCTCGACCGGGGGGCGCCGCCGGTCGGGACGCCGGTGATTCCGTGGGGCGCCCCGCTGACCGCGCTGCCGCCCGCCGGGGGCTCGACCACCGTGCTGGTCGGCAGCGCCGTGGAGCTCACCGACGCGATCCGCCAGGCCCAGCCGGGCGACGTCATCACTCTTCTGCCCGGTACCTACCGCTTCGCCGGGCCGTCCATTCCGGTCAACCGCCCGGGCCGCGAGAGTTCGCCGATCACGGTCCGCGCCGAGAAGCCGGGTGCGGCGCGGCTGGAGTTCAATATCCTTGAGGGCTTCCACGTGACTGCGCCGTGGTGGGTCTTCGAGAACCTGCACATCCAGGGCGTCTGCACCGATCATTCCGATTGCGAGCACGCCTTCCACGTGGTGGGCAAGGGCAGTCACTTCGTCGCCCGCAACAACACCATCCTCAACTTCAACGCCCATTTCAAGATCAACGGCGAAGGCGCCCAGCCCGATAATGGGCTGATCATCGGCAACGTGTTGCGCAACACGGCAGTGCGCGCCACATCCAACCCGGTGACGCCCATCGACCTGGTCGGCGCCAGCAACTGGACGGTGCGTGGCAACCTGATCGCCGACTTCGTCAAGGGTCAGGGCGACGGCATCAGCTATGGCGCCTTCGCCAAGGGGGCCGGCGGCAACAACCGCTTCGTCGCCAACACGGTGGTCTGCGAGCACCTGCTGCGCGACGCCCGGGGCCAGCGTGTCGGGCTGTCCCTGGGCGGTGGTGGCACTTCGCCGGGGGCCTGTCGCGACGGGCGCTGCGTGGTGGAGCAGGAGGGCAGCTTGATAGAGTCGAATCTGGTTGCCGACTGTTCTGATGCGGGCATCTACCTCAACCGCGCTGCCCAGAGTCGGTTGCGCCACAATACACTGCTCGACACCGGTGGCATCCTGTTGCGCTTCCTCGAGACCAGTGCAGACCTGGATGGCAACCTGGTGGATGGCGCGGTGCAGGTGGCTGACGGGGCGATCCTGCGCAAGGGTGACAATCGGGTGAGTTCAATGACGCGGCTGTATCTCGGCTCGCACCCGGTGCGGGCGCTGTTCCGCGACGTGTCGGCCTTCGATCTCGGCTGGGCCGGCGAGCCGCCGCAGCGTGTCGAGCCGGCGGCCCAGGTGGCTGACCTGTGCGGCGGGGTGCGCCAAACGGCGCAGACCTACGGCGCCTTCGAAGATTTCCGGAGCTGCGTGAAGCGCTGAAGGCCTGCTTGCAGCCTGCGGTTATCGCGGCGCTGGCCGCGGCGGATGCCGGCATCGCTTGACCCGCGGCACTCCGCGCCGCAGCATTGCAGGGCCCGTCTTCAGTGTGCCCGATGGCCGTGACCTCCCGCCCTACCGAACCGCTGCCGTCCCTGCGTTCCCGCCCCGTCCTCGCCGGTTTCCTGGCCACGCGCCCGGCCTTTCTCGGGGTGACCCTGTGCGCCTGCCTGATCGGCCTCGCCGTGGCCCACGGCAGCGGCGTGCCGCTCGATGCGCTCAAGGCCGCGGCGACGGTGTTCCTTGCGCTGCTGGCCCACGCCGGCATCAACGTGCTCAACGATTACTTCGATGCCCGCAGCGGTGCCGACGCGGCCAATGTCGAGCGGGTCTTCCCCTTCACCGGCGGCAGCCGTTTCATCCAGAACGGTGTACTCAGCGAGGCCGAGACGGCGCGCCTTGGCTGGGGGCTGCTGCTGCCCGTGGTGCCGGCCGGGCTGTGGCTGGCGTGGCAGTCCGGGCCGGGGCTGGTCGGCATCGGGCTGGCCGGGCTGGTGATCGGCTGGGCCTACAGCGCGCCGCCGTTCGCGCTGGCCTCCCGCGGGCTGGGCGAAGCCGCGGTGGCGGCCGGCTGGCTGGTGGTGGTGGTGGGCAGCGACTACGTGCAGCGCGGCGCCTTCGCCCTTACGCCGCTGCAGGCCGGGCTGTCGTATGCGCTGCTGGTGGCGGCGATCCTGTTCATCAACGAATTCCCCGACCGGCGCGGCGACGCGGCCGCCGGCAAGCGCACGCTGGTGGTGCGCCTCGGCCCGGACGGGGCCAAGTGGGCCTGGCTCGGCCTGGTGCTGGCGGCCTACGGCTGGCTGGTGCTGATGGTCGGGCGCGGCTACCTGCCCCAGGGCGCGGCCGCCGCGGCGCTCACGCTGATCCTGTCGTTCCGCGCGGCGCGCAGCCTGCTCGCCCACGCGGCCGAGCCTTCCGAGCTGGCGCCGGCCCTCCGGCTGACGATCGCCGCCGCCCACCTGCATGGCCTCGTCCTGGCCGCCACCCTGGCCCTCGGACGCTGGCCCGGAGCCCTGTCATGAGTTTTGCACCGGCATTCAGTGCCCTCGACATCCACGGCGTCATCTTTGACATGGACGGCCTGCTCCTCGACAGCGAGCGGGTGGCGCTGGCCACCGTCGCGGCGGCCGCCGCCGAGATGGGCATCGCCTGGCCGCCCGAGCTTGGCCTGGCGATGGTCGGCCTCAACTCGAAGGACGGCCAGCACGTGATCCGCCGCCATCTGGGCGAGGATTTCCCGGTGGACCAGCTCTACGAACACTTCGGGCGCATCTACGAGGCGCGCATCGCGAGCAGCGCGATCCCGCTGATGGAGGGCGTCACCGAGCTCTTCGACGTGCTCGATACGCTGGCCCTGGGCCGTGTGGTGGCCACCTCGACGCGGCGCTCCCGGGCCGAGCCCAAGCTCGCCGCCGCCGGCCTGATCGAGCGGGTGCACGGCATGGTCTGTGGCGACGAGGTGAGCCGCGGCAAGCCGGCGCCGGACATCTTCATAAAGGCCGCCGAGCGCCTCGGCGTGCCGGTGGCGAACTGCCTGGTGCTCGAAGACTCCAACGCCGGCGTGCGCGGCGCCCTGGCCGCCGGCGCCCGCGTGGTGATGGTGCCCGACCTGCTGATCCCCGCCGACGACGTGCGCGCCGCCGGCGTGCCGCTGGCCCGCAGCCTGCACGACCTGGCCGCCTTCCTGACCGGCCGGGCCGCCTGAAACCCCGATTCCCCTGCCTTTACGGAGTGCAAGCATGAAAATCGTCGGCCTGCTCGATTCCCCCTTCGTCCGGCGCAGCGTCATCACCGCGCGGATGCTCGGCATCCCCTTCGAGCACCAGAGCCTGTCGGTGTTTCGCAATTTCGATGAGTTCCACGCCATCAACCCCCTCACCAAGGCGCCGACCCTGGTGCTCGACGACGGCGAGCTGCTGGTGGACAGCAGCCACATCATCGACTGGCTCGAACACATCGCGCCGGCCGGGCGCAGCCTGCGGCCCGCCGATCCGGCCCAGTTGCGGCGTTGTCTGCAGCTCACCGGTTTCGGGCTGGCGGCCGCCGAGAAGGGCGTGCACCGCGTCTACGAAACCAGGGTCCGCCCGCCGGAAAGCCGCGATCTGGGCTGGCTGCGGCGGGTCGAGGGGCAGATCCGCGACACCTTTGCCGAGATCGAGCAGCGGGTGCCGGGCGAGGGCGACTGGCTGTGCGGCGATGTAATCAGCCAGGCCGACGTCACCGTGGCGGTGGCCTGGCGCTTCGTGCATGCCACCGCACCGGGCCTCGTCGCTGACAGCGACTACCCCCACCTCGCAGCCCTGTCGGCCCAGGCCGAAGCACTGCCCGCCTTCATGGCCACCCGCTTCGAATAAGCTCTTCACCACTTCCCACTTCCCACTTCCCACTTCCCAGAATCCAATGATCGGACGCATCACCGGCCGCCTGGCCGAAAAGAACCCGCCGCAGATCCTCGTCGACGTGAACGGCGTCGGCTACGAGCTCGAGGTGCCGATGAGCACTTTCTACGGCCTGCCGGCCCTTGGCCAGAACGTCAGCCTCGCCACCCACATGGCGGTGCGCGAGGACGGGCACTTTTTATACGGCTTCGCCACCGAAGACGAGCGCGCGGCCTTCCGCCAGCTCCTCAAGGTGGCCGGCATCGGCGCGCGCACCGCGCTGGCAGTGCTCTCCGGGCTGTCGGTGCACGACCTCGCCCAGGCCGTCGCGCTGCAGGAATCCGGCCGGCTGGTGAAGATCCCGGGCATCGGCAAGAAGACCGCCGAGCGCCTGCTCCTCGAGCTCCGCGACAAGCTCGCCAAGGCCCTGCCCGCGGTGGCCGGCAGCGTCACCGCCAACCTCCCCGGCGACGATCGGGCCGACATCGTCAACGCTCTGCTGGCCTTGGGCTACAACGAGAAGGAAGCCCTCGGCGCGGTCAAGAACCTGCCCGAGGGGGTCGGCGTGTCGGACGGCATCCGCCAGGCCCTGAAGGGCCTCTCGAAGGCGTGAGCACCAAGCTCAAGCAGGGTTTCATGCGCAACGTGAAGCTCAGCGCCGGCACCCTGCGCCTGCTGATGAACCTGTGGCCGCCCTTCATCGGCGCCGGCATCCACGTCGAGCACCTCGCCCCCGACTACCTGGAAGCTCGCGTGCGGATGCGCCTGGGCCTCCTCAACCGCAACTACATGGGCACCCACTTCGGCGGCTCGCTGTTCGCGATGACCGACCCTTTCTTTGCGCTGCTGGTGATGCACCGCCTCGGGCGCGACTACGTGGTGTGGGACAAGGCCTCGCGCATCGACTACAGGCTGCCCGGCCGCGGCACCGTGCGCGCCACCTTCCGCATCACGCCGGAGCAGGTCGAAGCCATCCGCCGTGCCACCGCGGGCGGCGACAAACACGAGCCGGTGTTTGCCGTGGACGTGACCAACCGCAAAGGCGAGGTGGTGGCGACGGTGGAGAAGACGCTTTACGTGAGGAGGAAGCCGGGGCGGTGAAGCGCCGTGCCTAGCGGCCCACCCTTGCCGCCGCCGGCCCGTTCAGCCGGCCCAGCAGCGCCTTGCCCAGATCGATGAAGGGTTGCTCGATCAGCCGGTAGCTGGCTTCGCCGATCGCCCGGATCAGCACCAGCGCCAGCACCAGGAAGACCGCCTCGAAGGCGATCGAATACACGCCCGTCTTGGCCACCGGCCACAGCCGGTGGAGCAGCTGGCCGGTGTATTTGAGCACCGCGAAGTGCAGCACGTAGGCGCTGAAGCTGACCTTGCCGAGCCCGGTGATGGCGCGGTTGATGACCCGGCCGGAGGGCTTGAGGATCAGCACCAGGGCCCACGGCACGAAGCACAGGCTCATCATCAGGTGGGTCGGCGGCAGGCCCCGGTTCCAGTCGAAGAACTTGTTGGGGCCGAGCGACAGGGCCACTGCCAGCGTCGCGCCGAGCATGGCGAGGGAGGCCAGGTCGGCGCTGATCTTTGAGCCGATGATGCGCCGGCGGGTGGCTTCGTCCTTGACCAGGTGATAGAGCAGGAAACCCAGCGCGAACACCACCAGCTGGTTGGGCGGCCAGAAGTACAGGAAGTTGGCGCGCTCTTCCATGCCGATCTCCGGGTACAGGCCCTGGCCGAAGTGGGACGCGGCGAGCATCACGCCCAGCGCCAGGGCCACGAAAACCAGCGCCCGCCGCAGGCTGGTGACCAGCGTCGCGATCAGCGGGAAGGTGAAGTAGAAGCAGAACTCGACGCCGATGCTCCAGCCGCCGGGCACCGGCGTCCAGCCCGGCACCGTGGGGATCAGGTAGGGGCTCCAGGCGTTGTAGAAGAACAGCGTGGCGAACAGCAGCTGCAGGCTGAAGTCTTCGGCCCGGATCTCGTAGGCGAACCAGTAGAAGACCACTGCCATCCAGTACAGCGGGGCGATCCGGAAAAAGCGCCGCACCAGGAACTTCAGGCTGCGCGGCCCGAAGGGGTCGGCGCTGCGGTGCCAGGACATCATCAGCGTCACCGCCGAGGCCAGGAAGAACAGCTGCACGCCGTAGAAGCCCATCGTCAGCACGCGCTTGGCCGGCCATGCCAGGTCGGGCACGTGGCCCAGGGTGTGCACCGCGATGACGATGAGGATCGCGTAGCCGCGCAGGGCGTCGATGACCTGCAGGTGGTCCTGCTGGTCGAAGCTGCGGAAGTTGGTGGGGGTGTCTGCCATCGTGTTGCCAGGCCGGGAGAGATCGGGCGACGGTGCGCGGGCTGCCTGCCCGGCCGTCTACAGGTCGACTAGGGTAACAAACCCGCCCTCCACCGGCGTGGCGAGGGCAGGGGGGCCGTGCACAATTTCACCTTGTGGAAGGTCGCCACCCTGGGCGATGACGGGCGCGTCATTAGGACCGCCGCGGCGATTCGGGGATAATCCGTCCCACCCCAACCCGAGGTATTCCCCATGGCGCCCCGACGTACCGCCCAGGTGGCCATCACGGCCCTCCTGCTCCTCGGCTGTGCCTACGTGCTCAGCCCGTTCTTTGCGGCGATCCTGTTTGCCGGCACCGTGGCCATCACCAGCTGGCCGCTGTATGCCCGGCTGCACGGCGCCCTGCGCGGGCGTGACGGCCTGGCCGCGATCACCATGACCCTGCTCCTCACCGCGCTGCTGCTGGTGCCGATGGCCGGGCTGGCGGCCTCGCTGACCGACGCGGTGATGAACCTCGTCGAGCTGATCCGCGCCGCCATCGAAGCCTCCGACGGGCGCCCGCCGGCCTGGCTGAAGGAGATCCCGGTGGTGGGCGGCGACATCGACGCCTACGTGCGCAAGCTCACCCGCAGCCACGACGAGATGCGCAAGCTGGGCCTGCAGGCCGTCGAGCCGGCGCGCAAGTTCGCGCTGGGGCTGGGCGGCATGCTCGGGCAGGGGCTGCTGCAGATCTCGCTGGTGCTGTTCATCGTGTTCTTCATCTACCGCGACGGCGCGCGCATCTCGGCCCAGCTCGAAACCGCCGCCGCGCGGCTGGGCGGCGAGCTGGGCGGGCAGCTGCTCGAGCTGGCCGGCAACACCGTCAAGGCGGTGATGATCGGCATCGTCGGCACCGCCGCTGCCCAGGCCCTGGTGGCCTTCATCGGCTTCGTGATCGCCGGCGTGCCCGGCGCGCTGCTGCTGGCGGCGGGCACCTTCTTCCTGTCGCTGGTGCCGGTGGGGCCGCCGCTCCTGTGGGGCGGGGCGGCCTTCGGGCTGTACCAGCAGGGCGACAGCGGTTGGGCCGTGTTCATGGTGCTGTGGGGTGCGCTGGCGGTGAGCTCGGTGGATAACTTCCTCAAGCCCTTCCTGATCAGCCGCACCGCCAGCCTGCCGATCCTGTTGATCGCGCTGGGCGCCTTTGGCGGCGTGCTGGCCTTCGGTTTCATCGGGCTCTTCCTTGGCCCCACCTTCCTGGCCCTCGGCCAGGCGCTGTTCGCGGCCTGGACGGCCATCACACCCGCTGCCGACGAGGCAGACTCCACGGAGGGCCTGGCATGATCGAGACCGATGCCCTGAAGGGCGGCCAGCCCGACGCCACCGCCCGCCTGATCGGCGCCCAGCGCGCCAGCAACCAGGAGGAAGCCCTGGAGCGCGCGCTGCGCCCCAAGCGCCTGGCCGATTACGTGGGCCAGCAGAAGATCCGCGACCAGCTGGAGATCTTCATCCAGGCGGCCAGGAAGCGCGGCGAGGCCCTCGACCACGTGCTGCTGTTCGGCCCGCCGGGCCTGGGCAAGACCACCCTGGCCCACATCGTCGCCGCCGAGATGGGCGTCAGCCTGCGCCAGACCTCCGGCCCGGTGCTCGAGCGCGCCGGCGACCTGGCCGCGCTGCTCACCAACCTCGAGCCCCACGACGTGTTGTTCATCGACGAGATCCACCGCCTCAGTCCGGTGGTCGAGGAGATCCTCTACCCGGCGCTCGAGGATTTCCAGATCGCCATCATGATCGGCGAAGGGCCGGCCGCCCGCTCGGTGAAGCTCGACCTGCCGCCCTTCACGCTGGTCGGTGCCACCACCCGCGCCGGCATGCTCACCAACCCGCTGCGCGACCGCTTCGGGATCGTCTCGCGGCTGGAGTTCTACACCGCCCAGGAGCTCGCCTACATCGTCAGCCGCTCGGCGCGCCTGCTCGACGTGGAGATCGACGACACCGGCGCCTTCGAGATCGCCCGCCGCGCCCGCGGCACGCCGCGCATCGCCAACCGCCTGCTGCGCCGGGTGCGCGACTACGCCGAGGTGCGCGCCGACGGCCGCATCACCGCCGCGGTGGCCGACGCGGCCCTCACCATGCTCGACGTGGACCACCTCGGCCTTGACCTGATGGACCGCAAGCTGCTCGGCGCGATGCTCGAAAAGTTCGGCGGTGGCCCGGTCGGCCTCGACAACCTGGCCGCGGCGATCGGCGAATCGTCCGACACCATCGAGGACGTGCTGGAGCCCTACCTCATCCAGCAGGGCTATCTGCAGCGCACGCCCCGCGGGCGCATGGCGACGGCCTCGATCTGGCAGCACTTCGGGCTGATGCCGCCGGCGGCGGCGGGCGGCGGCCTTTAGCGTGCGGGGCGCCCGGGCCGCCCCTCGCGACGGCCCCGCCTTGATGCGATAATCCGGGCCTTCGCCTTTTTTCGGCATCCGCCCGGATGCCCCGCGCCATGCACCTTCCCCTGCCGGATTTCTCCGCCTTCCGCGTGCTCGTCTGTGGTGACGTGATGCTCGACCGCTACTGGCACGGCGCCACCGCGCGCATCTCGCCGGAGGCGCCGGTGCCGGTGGTGCAGGTCAGGAGCGACGAGCTGCGCGCCGGCGGCGCCGGCAACGTGGCCCTCAACGTCGCTTCGCTCGGCGCCCGCGTGCGGGTGATCGGCCTGGTGGGCGACGACGAGGCTGGGCGACTGCTCGAGGAAAACCTCGCCGCGCGGGGCGTCGAATGCGCCTTCGAGCGCGTGCAGGACGCGCCCACCATCACCAAGCTGCGCGTCATCTCGCGCCACCAGCAGCTGATCCGCCTCGACTTCGAGGAGCGTTTCGCCGCCCTCCACGCCGAGCGTGTGCTCGCTGCCCTCGAAGCCGGGCTCGACGGGGTGGATGTGCTGGTGCTGTCCGACTACGCCAAGGGCACCCTGGCCGACGTGCCGGCCCTGATCGCGGCGGCGAAAGCCCGCGGCATCCCGGTGGTGGTCGACCCGAAGGGCTCCGATTTCACCCGCTACCGCGGCGCCACCCTGGTCAAGCCCAACCTGTCCGAGTTCGAGGCGGTGGTCGGTCCCTGCCCCGACGAGGCGACGCTGGTCGCCAGGGGCGAGGCCCTCTGCGCCGAGCTGGGCCTGGAAGCCCTGCTCGTCACCCGCAGCGAACAGGGCGTGACCCTCCTGCAAAAGGGCCAGCCGGCCCACCACCAGCCCACCCGCGCGCTCGAAGTCTATGACGTCACCGGCGCCGGCGACACCGTCTCGGCGGCCCTCGGCTGCGGCATCGCGGCGGGGCTTTCGCTGCGCGACGCGACCCTGCTGGCCAACCTGGCGGCCGGCGTGGTGGTTGGCAAGCTCGGCACCGCCACCGCCAGCATCGACGAGATCCGTGAAGCGATGGCCACCCATGTGCCCGTCGCCCACGGCCTGCTCGATGTGGACGCGGTGCTGGCCGCCTGCCAGCGCGCCCGGGCCGAGGGCGAGCGCATCGCGGTGCTGCTGGGGCCCCTCGGCCAGCCCGACGCGGCCCTGCTGGCGCGCCTCGAGGCCGCCCGGCGGGCGGCCGAGCGCGTGCTGGTGATCGAGCCCGCCGCCACCGACGCGGGCAGCGCCGCCGTGCTCGCCGCGCTGCGCCCGGTGGATTGGGTGGTGCAGGCCGACCCGATCGGCTGCGCCACGCTGCTCCTGCAGCTGCGCCCCGACGCCCTCGGCTGCGACGCGGCCACCGCCGCCAGCCTGCCCGCCGGGCTCAAGTCTGCGCTGTTGCCCGGCGAGGGGGTGCGATGAGCGACGTCAAGGACATCTCCACCACTGGCGGCCGCATCATTGCCTGGCTCGACATGCACCTCGTCGACCACGGCGCGATCCGCGCGGTGTACAACAACCTCTACGACCTCGGCGGTGGCATGTACCGCTCCAGCCAGCCCAGCCCGGCGCAGATCCGCAAGTACCAGCAGAAGTTCGGCCTCAAGACCATCGTCAACCTGCGCGGTGCCCACGGCTACGGCTCCTACGCGCTGGAGCGCGAGGCCTGCGAGAAGCTCGGCATCGCGCTCCACGACGTCAAGCTGTATTCGCGAACCCCGCCCGAGATCGAAGAGGTGCACGCGATGGACGAGCTGTTCAAGCGCATCGAATACCCCGCGCTGCTGCACTGCAAATCCGGTGCCGACCGGGCCGGCCTGGGGGCGGCGCTGTACCGCATCCTGCACCTGGGCCACCGGGTCGAGGACGCGATGGCCGAGCTCGACTGGGTGTACGGCCACTTCAAGAGCGCCAAGACCGGCGTGCTGGACTTTTTCTTCGCCACCTACGTCGCCCGCAACGCCAAGTCGCCCATCGGCTTCCTCGAATGGGTCGACACCGAATACAACCGGCTCGAGCTCCACAACCGCTTCCGGGAGGAGGGCTGGGCCAGCCTGATCGTCGACAAGGTGCTGCACCGGGAATGAAGGCCTCCTTCCAGCTCTACCGGCGCCTGCTGGGCTCGGTGCGCCCCTACCTCAAGGTGGTGGCGCTCTCCATCGTCGCGATGATCGCCGCGGCTTCCCTCGAGCCGGTGCTGCCGGCCCTGCTCAAGCCGCTCGTGGACGAGAGCCTGATCAAGAAGAACGCCGTCGCCCAGTGGCAGGTGCCGCTGTTCCTGATGCTGGCCTTCCTGGCCAAGGGCGTCGCCGAATACGTGGCCAACGTGTCCAGCCAGTGGATCGCCAACAAGGCCATCACCGACCTGCGCCAGCAGGTCTTCCGCCACCAGATGCACCTGCCTATCCCGGTGCACCAGGCCGAGACCGGCGGGCGCATGTTGTCGCGCATCCTCTACGACATCCCCCAGGTGGGTGCGGCGCTCTCCAACGCCTGGATCATCGTCGTCCGCGACACCCTGATCATCATCGGCCTCACCGGCTACCTCATCTACACTGCCTGGGAACTCACGCTGGTGATCGTCGCCATCGCGCCGGTGGTGGCCTGGCTGATCCGCGTCGCCAGCCGCAAGCTGCGTGGCTCCAACCGCGACATGCAGGAGACCACCGGGCGCATGACCGGCATGGTCGAGGAGACCCTCAATGGCGTGCGCGAGATCAAGCTCTTCGGCACCCACGACCACGAAGACCGCCGCTTCGCCGCCGTCTCCGAAACCCTGCGCCAGCAGACCATGCGTACCGTGCGCGTGTCGGCGGTCAATGTGCCGCTGGTGCAGGTGCTGGCCGCCGCGGCGGTGGCCACGGTGATCTGGACGGCCGGCTCGCTGTCGGCCCAGGACAAGCTCAGCCCGGGCGAGTTCGTCTCCTTCGTCACCGCCATGTCGATGCTCTTCGAGCCGATCCGCCGCCTCACCAACATCAACGCGGTCATCCAGCGCGGCCTCGCCGGCGCCCAGAGCCTCTTCGAACTCCTCGACACCCCGCCCGAGGTCGACAGCGCCAGCCGCAGCTTCCCGCGTGCGCAGGGCGAACTGCGCTTCGATGACATCAGCTTCCGCTACCCCGGCCAGGCCGACTTCGCGCTGCGCCACTTCAGCCTCGACGTGCGCCCGGGCCAGACCGTCGCGCTGGTCGGCGCCTCGGGCAGCGGCAAGAGCACCCTGGTCAACCTGATCGCCCGTTTCCACGACGTGGACGACGGCCGCATCCTGCTCGACGGCACGCCGCTGGCCGAGCTGCCGCTGGCCCACCTGCGCCAGCAGCTCGGCTGGGTCGGCCAGCAGGTGGTGCTGTTCGACGACAGCATCGCCGCCAACATCGCCTACGGCCGGCCGGGCGCCTCCGAGGCCGACATCCGCGCTGCCGCCCGCGCCGCCCACGCCCTCGAGTTCATCGACAAGCTGCCCGAAGGCCTCGCCACCCGGGTCGGCGCCAACGGCGGCCTGCTCTCCGGCGGCCAGCGCCAGCGCATCGCCATCGCCCGCGCCTTCCTGCGCGACGCGCCCGTCCTGCTCCTCGACGAAGCCACCTCGGCCCTCGACAACGAATCCGAGCGGGCGGTGAAGGACGCGCTCACCGAGCTGCGCCGAAACCGCACCGTGATCGTCATCGCCCACCGCCTGTCCACCATCCACGACGCCGACCTTATCGTGGTCATGGAGCGCGGCCACATCGTCGAGACCGGCACCCACGACAGCCTGCAGGCCGCCGGCGGCGCCTATGCGCGGCTGCTGGCGAGCGGCGAGGCCGTCGTCGACACCACGGCCGGAGGCTGAGCGATGGGCGCGCGGGTTGCCGTTTATTTTGTCGCCTCGCCGCTGCAATACCTCGCGGCGCGGCGCATCGCCGAAAACTTCGAGGCCGGCGCCCGCCAGGTGCTGGTGTGGTACAAGCCGGGCGTCACGCCCATCGTCCGCGAGGCCGACTGGGACGCCGCCAGCTATATGCCCTGGCCGCGCTGGGAGCCGCTGCCCGGCCCCTTCGGCCGCCATCGCCGGCTGCGCGACAACATCCGCCGGGTGGCCGCGCTGGTGGGCCGCTGCGACGAGCTGGTGATCCACAGCGCGGTGTTCGACACCGAGGCCATCAACTACTTCCTGCGCGCCCTGCCCAAGGCCTGCGGTGCCCGCGAGATGCGCGCCCGCATCCTGCCCGACGGCATCATCAGCATCCGCCGCTATCCGCTGGCGCCGGCCAAGCGCCTCGCCCAGTACGCCCGCAAGCTGCGCCGGCTGGTGGCGCCGGAGCTCGACTACTGGTGCTTCGGCGGCGACCGCATCGGCTCCGACGCGCCCTTCTGCGACCGCATCTACGTGATCGCCGGCCTGCCCCATGAATACCCGGCCGACAAGGTCGTGGTACTGCCGCCGCTGGTCACCCCGCGGGCCGGCACGGCGGCGGGGGCCCCGGCCGAGCGCACGGCCCTCGTCATCGGGCAGCCGCTGGTCGGCGCCGGCCTCATGAAGCCCGCCGACCGCGACGCCGTGAGCGACGAGATCCGCGCCTGGCTGGCTGCCCTCGGCATCCGGCGGATCATCTACAAGGGCCACCCGAAAGACCCGGAGCAGGAACTCAAACAGCCCGACTACGAGACCCTCAGCCTCGACGAGCCGCTCGAGGTTCACCTCGCCAACACGCCCTACGACGCGGTCGTCGGGGTGCGCTCCAGCGCGCTGCTGTTCGCCCGCCAGACCAGCCCGGCCAGCACCCGGGTGGTGGCCTTCGGCTGGGGGCGGGTGCGCTTCAAGTCGGAGGAGGAGAGGCGTCAGATGGGCGAGGCCTTCCGCAGCACCGGGGTCGTCCTGAATGAGGGTTGATGCCTGGCCTGCGGCGGGCTCGCCCCGCGCCGGGCGGCTGATCGCCACCCTTGGCCGCGTTCTCCCCTGGATGCTGTCGGCCTTCCTGCTCAGCCTGATGTTGTCCGGCGCGCTGGCACGCAACCTGGCCCTGCTCCTGATGTTGTCGGGGCTGCTCGCGGCGGCCCTGCCCGGGCGCCACATCGACCGCCTCGACCGCCGCTTCATGCTCGCCGCGGCGGTGTTGCCCGCCGCTTATCTGCTCAACATGGCCGTGCTCGGCTGGAACATGCGCGCCTTCGACCGGCCGGCCCACCTGCTGTGGGCGATCCCGGTGTATCTGCTGGTGCGGCGTTGCGGCCTGTCGGCCCGGGGCCTGGTGGCGGGCTTCGCCGCCGCGGGGCTGGCCGCCGGCGGGGTGGCGCTGCTGGCCAAGGGCGAGCTGCTCGGCGGGCCGCTGATGCGGCTGGAGTTCGGGCGGCCGATGGGGCCGTTTTCCAGCCCCGGCCCCTTCGGCAATTACAGCGCGGTGATCGCCATCGCCTGCCTCGCGGGATGGCTCGGCGGCCGCGAGCTCCGGGCGGGCTGGCGCCTGGCGGCGCTGCTCGGGATGAGCGGCGGGCTCGCCGCCACCGTGCTGTCCGAAACCCGCTCGGCCTGGGCGTCCTTGCCGGTGACGGCAACGCTTGCCCTCCTGGTGGTCGGCACCCGGCCGGCCCGCGGGCGCGGGCTGGCCACTGCGGCGGCGGCGATCCTGCTGGTGGCCGGGGCGCTGGCGGTGGATACCGTGCGAGAGCGCTTGCTGCTGGGAGCGAGCGAGGTCCAGGCCTACCTGGCCGACCCCACCGCTGCGGCGGCCCGCGAGACGTCGATGGGCCTGCGCCTGCTCAGCTGGGAGTGGGGCTGGCAGCAGTTCCTCGCGCATCCGGTGCTGGGCATCGGGGTGGCCAACTTCCGCGTCACCGTCGATGCGGCGGTGGCGGCCGGGGCCTTGCCGGCGGTGCTGCGCAACTTCAACGGCTTGCACAACCTGCTGGTCGACCACCTCACCACCACCGGCCTAGTCGGCACGCTGGCGATGGTGGGGTTCTGGCTGGGCATGTTCCGCTATTTCGGCGCGGTGCGGCGCGGGCCGCGGCGGCTTTTTGCGTGCTGGGGCCTGATGGTGCTGGCGGCGGAGCTGGTGTTTGCCAGCGTCGGCTCGATGTTCGCGTCGTCCCTCGGTACGGTGGCCTTCACGGTGCTGCTGGCGGTGTGTGCCGCCGGGGCGCATCCGGCCACGCCGGAGCGGCGCTGAGGGCCCTCAGCGCAGGCGGCGCAAGGCGAGCCGGCAGCGCAGCTTGAAGGTGTCGAGGCGCTGCTTGAAGTTGCCGCTGGCGCGCACGTCGAGGATACGCCGGGCCGATTCGTGGCGCCCGGCGCGGATCAGGTTCTTCAGCAGGCGTCGGCCCGGCATCGACAGCAGCACGCTGCGCTCGGCCCCGGCCAGCCAGGCCTGCAGTTCGGCGTCCGGCATCGCCAGGTGGAAGTTGAAGAAGCCGTGGAAGCCGAAGGTTGTGCCCTTGGGCGGGGTGAGCTCGAAGGCGAAGCGGCTGGCCACATCAACGGGCGCGAAACGGATGCCGTGCCGCGCCACCAGCAGGTCGTGGTAGTCTAGGCAGATCACGTGGTCTTCGGGCTGGGTCTCGCGGATGTCGGCGTCCTGCAGCGCGTCGATCAGCCGGCGCGAGCGCAGCGAGAAGCCGCCGTTGCCCACCGGCTGGCGGCGGTGTGGCCAGGGTGCGCCGATGTAGTCGTAGTCGAGAAAGGCCGCGTCCCAGGCCTGCGGGTCGACGATGAAGCTGTCCCACTGCATGATCAGCACGTGGCTGCCCGAGAAATACGGGCCGAGGGACTTGACCATGAAGTGGGAGTATTCCGCCACGTTGCGCAGCGTGGGCACCGCCCGGGCCGTGATGCGCGGGTCGGGGCTGTCATAGCCGTCGCGGGTGAGCAGCACCGCCTCGCGGAAGCGGGCGCGGTCGAGGCAGCGCTGCATGGCCTTGAGGGCGAGGTCCGGATGGCGGGTGTCGAGGCACAGGAGGCTGACGTCGGGCAGGGCGAGCATGTTCTGCTGGATTGGCTGGAGTTGGAGACGCGCCCGGCAGGTTAACGCAAAGCGCCGGTGTTCCGCACGTCTGCTGCAGTGCAGCCGCAGGAGAGGGCTTCCCGGGGGCTGGCCGCAGGCGCTGCCGGTTCAACTGCCGTTTCCAGGTCGAATCCGGCAAAATAGCGCCCTCTGCGCTTGTCGCCCGAACGGTTGCCGCTCGTCCCCGCCCCATGCCCACCCTTCCCCGCACTGTCGTCGTCCACCACCGCAGCGGTATCGGTGATCTGATCTGGCATATCCCCTACCTGCGGGCCATTGCGGCCACCAGCGCGGGTGGCCGGGTCAGCGTGATTGCCCGTCCTTCGTGCCGGGCGCCCGAGGTGCTGGCCGCCGAGGCCTGCGTGGATGAAGTCATCGAATACGACCGCAAGCCGCGCAAGAGCGAAGGCCGCGTGGGGCGCCACGACAGCCTCGGGGCGCAGTTCGGTTTCGTGCGCGAGCTGCGCCGGCGGCGCTTCGAGCGCATCGTGATCTTCTCCGGCCGGGCCCGCTATGGGGCGCTGGCGCTGGCGGCGGGCATCCGCCAGCGGGTGGGCTTCGGCTTCTCATGGGCCGAGCGCCTGTTCCTCAACACGCCGCCCTACATCCGCCCCCACGCCGGGCCTGGCAACTGGGTGTTTCCGGAGGCCACCGCGCTGAGCGTCGCACAGGGCTTCGTGGCGGGGCCGGTGAGCCCGCGGATGGCGGTGCTGCCCGCAGCGCTGGCCGACGCCGAGCGCGATCTGGCGGCCTGGCCGGCGCCGCGTTACGCGTTCTCGATCGGGACTTCCGAGGCCCGCAAGAACTGGGGTGTCGACAACTTCGCCGCCCTCGCCGCGGCCCTCGCGCAGCAGGGTGGAAGCGTCGTGCTGCTGGGTGGCCCGGCCGAAGGGCCGGCCGCGGAGGCCATCGTGGCAGCGGTGCCCGAGGCGTTGCGCGGGCGGGTCTATGTTTCTGCCCAGGCGTCGGTGCAGCGCTCGGCGGCGCTCCTGCGCCAGTGCCGCTACTGCGTGGGCAACGACACCGGCGTGCTCAACATGGCGGTGGCGAACGAGGTTCCGGCCCTCGGCCTGTTCGGCGTGACGCCGCCGATGGCGGCCGATCCACTGCTGCATGCCCTGGTCGGTGACGGCATGGCGTCGATCAGCGTCGCCGCGGTGCTGGAACGCCTCGGCGAACTCGGCGCACCGGTCGGGCCTGACGGGAGTGGCCGATGACCCGCATCCTCATCGTCCGCAGCTCCGCCATCGGCGACGTGGTGTTCGCCTCGGCGTTGCCGGGGGCGATCCGCCGCGCCCACCCGGACGCGCACATCGCCTGGCTGGTGGAGCCGGGCATCCACGAGCTGCTGCTGGCCGACCCGGACATCGATGAGGTCATCACCTGGCCCAAGGCCGAGTGGGTGAAGCTGTGGAAGTCCGGCCGGCGGCTCGAGCTGCTGGGCCGCATGCGTGCGCTCCGGCGTGATCTGCACGCGCGCCGCTTCGACATCGCCCTCGACCTGCAGGGCCTGCTGAAGAGCGGTTTCCTCACCTGGCTGTCCGGCGCGCCGCGGCGGGTCGGGCTGGGCTCGAAGGAGGGCAGCCAGCTGCTGATGAGCGAGGTGATCCCCCGCGGCGGGGAGAAGGCGCGCATCGGCTCGGAGTACAAGTACCTCGCCGAGCAGCTCGGCTTCGACGCGGGCGAGTTCCTGCCCACCCTCAAGGTGACGCCTGCGGCCGAGGCCAGCGTGCTCGGCAAGCTCGCCGCCCACGACCTCGCGCCTGGCGGCTACGCGGTGCTGGCGCCCTTCACGACGCGGCCCCAGAAGCACTGGTTCGAGGACGCCTGGCAGGCCCTCGCGCCACAGCTCATCGCCGCCACCGGGCTGGTGCCGGTGATCCTCGGCGGCCCGGCAGATGCCGAGGCGGCGGCCCGCATCGCCGCGGCCGATCCGCGCATCGTCAATCTGGCCGGCCAGACCCGCCTGCCCGAGGCCGTCGCGGCGATTGCTAACGCAGCGCTGCTCATCGGCGTGGATACCGGCCTCACCCACATGGGCACCGCACTGGCGCGGCCGACGGTGGCGATCTTCGGTTCCACCTGCCCGTATCAGGACACCGGCCGGCCCACCGGCAGCGTGATCTGGCTGGGCCTGGAATGTTCGCCCTGCCGGCGCAGGCCCACTTGCGGCGGCAGGTTCACCTGCCTGCGCGACATCACGCCGGCGATGGTCCTCGAGCGGGCCCGGGCCATGCTGGCGGCGGGGGAGCACGCATGAAGATTCTCCACGTCGAAGCCGGCAAGCACCTCTATGGTGGTGCCCGGCAGGTGCTCTACATCGTCGAGGGGCTGGCGGCCCGCGGCGTCACCAACCTGCTGGCCTGCCCGGCGGGCAGCGAGATGGCCCGCCAGCAGCCGGCCGGCACCCGGGTGGTGGCGATGAAGATGGGCGGCGACGGCGACCTCGGCATGGTGTCGCGGCTGGCCAGCCTGATCCGCGCCGAAAAGCCGGACCTGGTGCACCTCCACAGCCGCCGCGGCGCCGACACCTGGGGCGGCCTCGCCGCCATGCTGGCCGGCGTGCCCTGCGTGCTGTCGCGGCGGGTGGACAACCCCGAGTCGCGCCTTGCGGTGGCCATCAAGTACCGGCTCTACGACCACGTGATCACGATTTCCGAGGGCATCCGCCAGGTGCTGCTGTCGGAGGGCCTGGTGCCCGGCAAGGTGAGTTGCGTGAGGAGCGCGGTGGACGCGACGCCCTATCTCGCACCCGTCGATCATGCTGCCTTCTGCGCCGAGTTCGGGCTGCCGGCCGACGCCCTGGTGGCTGGTGTGGTGGCCCAGCTGATCCCGCGCAAGGGGCACCGCTACCTGCTCGCCGCGCTGCCGGCGCTGCTCGCCCGTCACCCGGCGCTCAAGGTGCTGATCTTCGGCCAGGGGCCGCTGGAAGCCGAGCTGCGGGCCGAGGTCGAGGCCGCGGGCCTGGCCGGCGCGGTGCGCTTCACCGGCTTCCGCCACGATCTGCCGCGCTGGCTCGGTGGGCTCGACATGCTGATCCACCCGGCCGACATGGAGGGCCTGGGCGTGTCGTTGCTGCAGGCCTCGGCGGCGGCGGTGCCCATCGTCACCAGCCGCGCCGGTGGCCTGCCCGAGGCGGTGCAGGACGGCGTCACCGGCATCCTGTGCCCGCCGGGCGATGTCGCCGCGCTCACCGCGGCCATCGACCGCCTGGCCGGCGACGCGGCCTTGCGGGCGCGCTATGGCGCCGCTGGCAGGGCACGCATCCTCGCCGAGTTCTCCATCGACGCGATGGTGGACGGCAACCTGCGGATCTATCGCCAGGTGCTCGGCCGATGAAAATCGTCACCGTGCTGCGTAGCGTGAAGAGCGGCGGCGCCGAGCGCCACGCCCTGCAGCTGATGAAGGGCCTGCGCGCCCGCGGCCACGAGGCGCTCTACGCCGGCCCGATGAAGGGCTGGCTCGGCCAGCAGCTGCGGGCCGAGGGTTTCGACGGCATCGACCTGCCCCTCAGCGGGCTCTACGATCTGCCCTCCGTCGTCCGCCTAGCGCTCTACGCGCGGCGTGTCGGGGCCGACCTGATCCACGGCCACCTCACCCGCGGGGCCTGGTATGCCGGGCTGGCCGCCAAACTGGCCGGGCTGCCCAATGTGGCCACCGCCCATTCCGACAACGCCGGCAAGCACTTCGGCCGCGCCGACCGGATCATCGCGGTGTCCCAGGCGGTGGCGGATTTTCTGGGGCGGGAGGGCTACCCGGCGGCGCGCATCCGCATGGTCCATCACGGCATCGCCGACATCGCCGCGCGGCTGCCCGCCGGCACGCGGGAGGCCACCCGGCGCAGCCTCGGCCTCAACGCCGACGAACCTTGTCTCCTGATGGCCGCTCGCATCGTCCCGGCGAAGGGCCACGACACGGCGCTGCGGGCGCTGGCCCGCCTCACCGACCAGGCCTGGACCCTGCTCGTTGCCGGTGATCACCAGGGCGATCTCGGTCCGCAGATGCAGGTGCTGGCGGGGGAGCTCGGCATCGCCGGGCGGGTGCGCTTCCTGGGCCTGCGCGAGGACGTGCCGGCCTTGATGGCCGCCGCCGACGTGCTGCTCGCCCCGTCCCGCCGCGAGGCCCTGTCGCTCACCCTGCTCGAAGCCTCGGCCTGCGGGCTGCCGATTGTCGCCACCCGCGTCGGCGGCATCGGCGAGGTGGTGGAGGAGGGCGCCAGCGGTTTTCTGGTGGCCCCCGACGACCCGCCGGCGCTGGCCGCCGCCCTCGCGCCGCTGCTTGCCGATGCGGCCCTGCGCGCCCGTTGCGGGGCGCGCGCCCGCCAGCGCTTCGAGGCCGGTTTTCTTGAAGACGCGATGTTCGACAAGACCGTGGCGGTTTACCAGGAGGCCTGCGGAGGTCACCAATGACGCGCGTGCATATCCTCATGTACCACCGGGTCGGGCAGTTCCCGGGGCGGGTCAAGGCGCACGGCGCGCTGTATTGCCACCTGCCGCGCTTCAAGGCCCAGATGACGATGTTCCGCCTGCTCGGCTACACGGTCATCAGCCTCGACGACGCGGCGGCCGGGCTGCGGGGCGACAAGCCCTTGCCGGCGCGCCCGCTGGTGCTCACCTTCGACGACGCCTACGTCGACTTTCTCGACAACGCCGCCCCGGTGCTCAAGGCCCACGGCTACCCGGCGACGGTGTATGCGGTGAGCGGGCTGGTCGGCGCCACCTCGAGCTGGGATGCCGGCGTCGGCCCCGAACCGGCGCCCCTGATGAACGCCGCCCAGCTGCGCGAGATCCAGGCCATGGGCTTTACGATCGGCTCCCATTCGGTCAGCCACCCGCGCCTGGCCCAGGCTGACGATGCGCGCATCCGCACCGAACTCACCGGCAGCAAGCAGGCCCTCGAGGACCTGCTCGGCCGCCGGGTGGACCACTTCTGCTACCCCTACGGCAGCCACGACCTCCGCGCCGTCGAAGCCGCCGCCGAAGCCGGCTACGTCACCGGCACCACCTGCGTGCGCGCCGCGGCGACGCCGGCCGACGATCTGCTGGCCCTGCCACGCAAGGCCGTGGCCCGGGGCGACGACGTGTTCGGGGTGGCCTGGAAGCTGCTCGCCAAGAACATCGCCAAGCACCCGCAGATCCGCCGTGCCTGAGCGTGTGCCCGGAGCGGGCATCGCCGCCGTGCAGCTTCAGGCCGCGGCGCGCATCATCACCGTGCGCACCCGGTCGGCGGTGGAGATGAAATCGGGCAGGTTCTCGTCGTCGAAGGGCTGCAGGCACAGGGCGGCGGCCTTGGCGGTGATCGTGAGGCCGCCCTTGGCGTCGCGGGTGATCCAGCCGTTCTGGATCAGGTGGCTCACCTTGCGGCGCACCGTCTCGCGGGGGATGCCGGTGGACGAGCTGATCGAGAACGCGTTGCAGGGGCGCAGCGGCAGCCGGTCGAAGGCGTCGCCGTAGCAGCGCAGCGCAGCCAGGGCGTTCTCGTCGAAGCCGAAGCCGCCGACGTTGTAGAGGCCGACCTCACCCAGCACGATGGGCAGCAGCAGGTCGCCGTCGAAGGCCGAATAGAGGCGCACGAGGTAGCGCAGGTTGTAGCGCGCGAGGAGCAGCGCGGCGACGCGGCTCTCGCCGGGCGCCTCGATTTCGGTGGCGCGGGCAGCCTGGCTGGCGAGGCTCGGCATGGTCATGCCGGGGGGCAGAAAGTTGTTCATGTGAGTCTCCGTCTGAATGCCCAAATCGACTATTTGGTAACATTAATTAACCATTCATATGGAGCATACACAGCTCTTTGGCATGTGTTAGGACAAAAGCACCCGCCCCCGGGACTTTGTCACACTTGGCAGGCCAGCCCCTTCAAATACTCGCCTTCAGGCACGGCCAGACCAATGGGATGGTCGGGGGCGGCGGAGAGGCGGTGCAGGATGCGTGCCTCGACGCCCACGTCGGCGGCGGCGCCGGCGACGATCTTCTGGAACAGCTCCAGCCCGATGCCGCCCGAGCATGAGTAGGTCATCAGGATGCCGCCCGGGTTGAGCAGGCGGAAGCCCAGCAGGTTGATGTCCTTGTAGGCGCGGGCGGCCCGGTCGGCGTGGGCCGCCGAGGGGGCGAACTTGGGCGGGTCGAGGATGATCAAGTCGAACTTGCGGCCCTCGGCCTTGAGGGTGCGCAGGGCCTGGAAGACGTCGTCCTCGCGCCATTCGGCGCGGCTAGCGTCGAGCTGGGGGTTGAGCGCCACGTTGCGCGCGGCGGTGGCCAGCGCCGGGCCGGACGAGTCGATCGAGATCACGCTCTTCGCGCCGCCGGCAAGGGCCTGCAGCGAGAAGCCGCCGGTGTAGCAGAAGCAGTTGAGCACCTCGCGCCCGGCGGCGAGCTGGCCGGTGAGGAGGCGGTTTTCGCGCTGGTCGAGGTAGAAGCCGGTCTTGTGGCCGCCGACCACGTCCACCTCCATCCGCACGCCGTTCTCGACGATGGTGAGCCGCTCGGGCAGCTCGCCGTACACGATGCCGGTCTGGGGGCCGAGGCCTTCGAGGCGGCGCACGTCGGAATCGGAGCGCTCGTACACCGCGCTGCAGCCGGTGGCCTGGATCAGGCCGGCGACGATGGCGTCGCGCCATTTGTCGGCGCCGGCGCTGGTCAACTGGACCACCACCACCGGGCCGAAGCGGTCGGCGATGACGCCCGGCAGGCCGTCGGATTCGCCGTGGATCAGGCGCACGCCGTCCTGCTTGGCCAGCCACGGGTGGGCCGCCCGGCGCGCCACCGAGGCGGCCACCGCGCGCTTGATGAAGGCGTGGTCGATCGACTGGTCGCAGTCGAAGGTCCACACCCGCGCGCGGATCTGCGATTCGGGCGACCACGCCGCCCGCGCCAGCGCCCGCCCGTCGGCATCCTTCACCAGCACGGTGTCACCCGGCCGCGCCCGCCCTTCGAGCCGCTCGACCGAGCCGGCGAAGATCCAGGGGTGACGACGGATGACGGAGCGCTCTTTACCAGCTTTGAGAATCAGGTCGGCCATGATGGGAAGTGGGGAGTAGGAAGTGGGGAAAACCGGGAGGCCGCCCTGGCGTCGCATGCTGCGGAAGGCTTGAGCGGAGCCGTTGCAAAGAGCGCCGTGCCGCCCCAGGCGCCCTTGCGGGTCCCTCGGGGCTGGGGTGGGGCCGGGTGCCGATCCGGCGGTCGCTTGCCTGTGGGCGTCACGCTCGCGGGAGCGGCCTGCGCCTGCGCGCGCCAGGCTCTCAGCCGAGCTGGCGGACGAGGGAGGCGGAGACCATTTCGCCGATCCGGCTGACGTAGAGCGTGCCCATCTCGGGGTAGAAACGCTCCGGGTCTTCGCTGCCCAGGGCCAGCAGGCCGAAGGTCTTGTTGTCACGGCGCAGGGGCACCAGGGCGATCGAGCGGATCAGGCGGGCGGCCGGGCCGAACCAGCTGTTGGCCTCGTGCACGGCGGGGGCGCCGCAGTAGGGGTGGACCATGTCGCCGGTGAAGTAGCGGACTTCCTCACCCACCGGCAGGAACTCCGGCCCGCTGCGCGACAGCACGCTGTTCCAGACCCGGAAAGCCACGTGGGGCACCGCGAAGTCTTCCTGGAGGTGGGTGTAGATGGCCTGGCGGATGGATTCGAAATCCTCGGCCTCCAGCAGCGACAGGCAGAAGCGGTGCACCTTGTCGCCGATGGCGTCGTTTTCCTCGCCGAACTCCAGGAGCTCGGCGAACTTGTTCTCGAGCTGGGCGATCCGCTCGCGCATCGCGATCAGCTGCCGCTCGGTGAGGGAGATGGCCTGGCCCGTGTGGGGGTGGGTCACCGTGAGTTCGGTCAGCAGGGTCGAGTTGTCGTCGAAGAAAGCCGGGTTGGCCTGCAGGAACTGGATGACGTCGGAAGCATTCATGGCGATGGCCGGGTTGTTGCGGATGGGCGCGGGGTTCAGGGCAGGGTGAGCTCGCCGGTGAAGACGGTGACGGCCGGGCCGGTCATCATCACCGGGCTGTCGACGCCGCCCCAGGCGATCGTGAGCTCGCCGCCGCGGGTGGCCACGCGCACCGGCGAGCTCACCAGGCCGCGCAGGATGCCGGCCACCACCGCCGCGCAGGCGCCGGTGCCGCAGGCCAGGGTTTCGCCGGCGCCGCGCTCGAAGACGCGCAGGCGCACGTGGTGCTCATCCACCACCTGCAGGAAGCCGGCATTGACCCGCGCCGGGAAGCGCGGGTGGTGTTCGATCAGCGGGCCCTGCTCGGCCACCGGGGCCGTGTCGACGTCGGCCACCACCTGCACCGCGTGGGGGTTGCCCATGCTCACCGCGGTGATCGCCACGGTGGTGCCGGCCACGTCGAGGGGTTGCACCCAGGCGTCGGAGTCGCTGACGAAGGGCACGTCGGCGGGCTTGAGCACCGGCACGCCCATGTCGACGGTGACCATGCCGTCGTCCTCGAGGCGCGGGGTGATGATGCCTTTTTTGGTTTCGACGCGGATCTCGCGCTTGTCGCTGAGGCCTTGCTCGAAGACGAAGCGGGCGAAGCAGCGGGCGCCGTTGCCGCATTGCTCGACCTCGCCGCCGTCGGCGTTGAAGATGCGGTAGCGGAAGTCGACACCCGGCGTCTGCGCGGGTTCGACCACCAGCAGCTGGTCGCAGCCGACGCCGAAATGGCGGTCGGCCAGCCAGCGCACCTGGTCGCCGGTGAGGCGGATATCCTGGCGTACGGCGTCGATCATCACGAAATCGTTGCCGAGGCCGTGCATCTTGCTAAAGGCGAGCTTGGTCATGGGATAAAATCCAGGTAGTCACGCCACACGCAGCGGTCCATCACCACGGTGATGCCCGCCGCGCGGGCTCTTTCGGCGGCTTCTTCGTTCACGACACCATCCTGCAGCCACAGGCGCTTCACGCCCAGTGCGATGCATTCGTCAACAATGGGGCCGACCTCGTCGGCGTTGCGGAAGACATCCACCAGATCCACCGGAAAGGGGATGTCCGAGAGGCGCGCGTAGGCCTTCTCGCCGAGCACTTCGGTCACCGCCGGGCGCACCGGCACGATACGATAGCCGAAGCCCTGCATCGCCCGGGACACCCGGTAGCTCGGGCGCTCGGTGCGGGGCGAAAGGCCGACGACGGCAATGGTCTTGACCTCCCACAGCAGGCTGCGGATCTGGTCGGGCGTGGGATTGGCAGACATGGCCGGATTCTACCGGATTGGCAGCCGGCGGATACCTCGGGTGCGCCGGCCCGCCGCAGCACGATGAAGGCATTTTGGAGAGCAGCATGGAGCGCAAAGCAGGGCCGGGTTTCATCAGAAGAACGCTGTCGGGCATCTGGCGGGCCCTCGACCGCATCCGCCAGGCCAGCCTCAACCTGATCTTCCTGGCGGTGGTGGCCTTCCTGGTGGCCGGCTGGCTGGCGAGCCGCCCGGCGCCGCTGCCGCCGGACTCCGCGCTGCTGATCGCGCCCAAGGGGCAGCTCGTCGAGCAGCGCAGCGTCAAGTCGCCGATGAGCCTGCTGCAGGGCGGCGAGGGGACGCACCAGGTGCTGCTCCGCGACGTGGTCGACGCGATCCGCGGCGCGGCCACCGACAGCCGCATCAAGGCGCTGGTGATCGAGACCGACGGCCTCTCCGGTGCCGGCCTGGCCAAGCTCGAGGAAATTGCCGCGGCGATCGACGTGTTCCGCCAGACGGGCAAGAAGGTGCACGCCTGGGGCCGCCATTTCGACCAGGCCCAATACCACCTGGCGGCCCACGCCGACGAGGTCTTCCTCAACCCCGACGGCTACGTACTGCTCACCGGCTTCGGGCGTTTCCCCACTTACTTCAAGGGTTTGTTCGACCAGGCCGGCGTGAAGATGCAGGTCTTCCGGGTCGGCACCTACAAATCCTTCGTCGAGCCCTACACCCGCAGCGACATGTCGCCCGAAGACCGCGAGGCGACCCGGCTCTACCTCGACGCCGCGTGGCAGGCCTACCAGGCCGACGTCGCCGCCGCCCGCCCGAAGGCCGCCACCGGCCTGGCCCGCTACGTGGCGGATGCGCCGGCCCAGCTGGCCGCCGCCGGGGGCGACGCCGCCGCGATGGCGCGCTCGGCCGGCCTGGTCGATGGCCTCAAGGGCGCCGACGAGTGGCGTTCCCACCTCGTCGGCCTGTTCGGCAAGAGCGACGACGCCCGCGGTTTCAAGCATGTCGAGATGTCCACCTACGTGGCCCGTCTGCGTGAGGAGGCGCCCCAGCGCGCCAGCAAGATCGGCGTGGTCGTCGCCCAGGGGGCGATCGTCGACGGCGAGCAGCCGCCGGGCAGCGTGGGCGGCGATTCGGTGGCCGCCCTGATCCGCCAGGCCCGCGAGGACGAGGCCGTCAAGGCCGTGGTGCTGCGCGTCGACAGCCCGGGGGGCAGCGCCACCGCCTCCGAGGTCATCCGCCGCGAGCTCGACCTGACCCGCCGCGCCGGCAAGCCGGTGCTGGTCTCGATGGGCGCGGTGGCGGCCTCCGGCGGCTACTGGATCAGCATGGCCGCCGACGAGGTGTGGGCCAGCCCGACCACCCTCACCGGTTCGATCGGCATCTTCGCGATGCTGCCCGACCTGTCGGGCCCCTTCGGCAAGCTGGGGCTGGCGGTGGACGGGGTCGGCACCACGCCGCTGGCCGGCGGCATCGACCCGCGCCGGCCCCTCGACCCGCAGATCGCCAGCCTGCTCCAGCAGAGCATCGAGCACGGCTACAAGCGCTTCCTGGGCGTCGTCGCCGGGGCGCGAAAGATGAGCCCGGAGGCCGTCGACGCGGTCGCCCAGGGCCGCGTCTGGCTGGGCAGCCAGGCGCTGCAGCATGGCCTGGTGGACAAGCTCGGCGGGCTCGACGCGGTGGTCAAGGCCGCCGCTGCGCGGGCTTCGGTGGCCGACTACGAGGTGAGCTACATCGAAAAACCCCTGTCGCCCCGCGACCAGCTGCTGGTGCGCCTGCTGAGCAGCGACGACGAGAGCGAGGCCGCCCAGCGCCGGCCCTCGATCGCCGAGCAGGCCCTGGCCCGGGTGCGCAGCGAGCTCGAAGGCCTGGCCCTGTGGAACGACCCCGGCCACACCTACCTGCACTGCCTGTGCGAGGCACCCTGAAGGGCATCCCCCGCGGCATGCTGCGCTGAGCAGGCCGCGGCCCGGTGGCGCCGGGGGCCGGCAGGGCCATCACCGGGTTTTTTCAACTGGCGGAGACGGCGTGAATATGGACAAGCCCGGAAGCGCCTCCTGGCCCGGCGACCTGTGGGGCGGGCTGGCGGCGATGCTGGTGGCCCTGCCATCGGCGATCGCCTTCGGCGTCACCATCTTTTCGCCCCTGGGTGCCGGCAACGTCGCCCACGGCGCGCTGGCCGGCATCCTCGGCGCCACCGTGCTGGGGCTGATCGCCCCGGCCTTCGGCGGTACCGACCGCCTGATCACCGCGCCCTGCGCGCCCGCTGCGGCGGTGCTGGTGGCGGTGGCCATCGACCTCGCCCGGCAGGGCGTCGGCGCCGAGGCGGGCGTGCTGCTGCTGATGCTCATCGGCCTGCTGGCGGGCCTCATCCAGATCGGGCTGGGCCTCGTCGGCGTGGGCCGCCTGATCAAGTACATCCCCTACTCGGTGGTCTGCGGCTACCTCAGCGGGGTGGGCCTGACCATCATCGGCGGCCAGCTGCCGCGGGTGCTCGGGGTGCCCCGCGAGATGGGCTTCTGGCAGGCGCTCACGACCCCGTCGGCGTGGCACTGGCAGAGCATCGTGGTCGGCGTGGTGGTGGTCCTCACGATGGCCCTGGTGCCGCGCGTGGTCCGCGTCGTCCCGGCGGCCATCATCGCGATGCTCGCCGGCGTCGCCGCCTACCTGCTGCTCGGGCTGGCCGATCCGGCGCTGTGGAATATCGTCGGCAACCCCCTCGTGATCGGGCCGCTGGGCGTCGCGGCGGGCGGCCTGCCCGAGGCCCTGCTGCGTAATGTCCATGCGCTCGGCGCCTTCGATCCGGCCCGGCTCCCGCAGGTCCTGCTGCCGGCGCTGACCCTCGCGGTGCTGCTGTCGATCGACACCCTCAAGACCTGCGTCGTGCTCGACGCGCTCACCAGCACCCACCACGACCCCGACCGCGAGTTGTGGGCCCAGGGGCTGGGCAACGCCGGTTCGGCGCTGCTCGGTGGCATCCCGGGGGCCGGCCAGATGGGCGCCTCGATGGTCAACCTGGCCAGCGGCGCCCAGACCCGGCGCTCGGGGCTGTTCGAGGGCCTCTTCGCGCTGGCTGCGCTGCTGGCCCTGGCGCCGCTGTTGGCCTGGATTCCCATCGCGGCGCTGGGCGGCATCCTGCTGCTTGTCGGCTACCGCATGATCGACCAGCACAGCCTCGAGTTCTTCCAGACCCGCGCCACCCGCTTCGACTTCCTGGTCATCGTCGCGGTGATCGTCACCGCCCTCACGGTGAGCCTGATCGCCGCCTCGGGTGTCGGCATCGTGCTGGCCATCGGCCTCTACCTGCGCGAGCAGGCACGCAGCACCATCCTGCACCGCAAGATCGAGGGTGGCGAACAGTTCTCGAAGGTCGTGCGGCACGACCAGGAGCTCTCCATCCTGCTGCGCAACGGCAGCAAGACGGTGATCGTCGAGCTCCAGGGCAGCCTGTTCTTCGGCACTGCCCACCAGCTCTACCTGGCGCTTGAGCCGGAGATCGGCCCGCGCACCTACGTGGTTCTGAGCATGCGGCGGGTCCAGTTCCTCGACCTCACCGCCACCCATGTGCTCGAGCAGATCAAGGGCCGCCTTGAGCGCGTCGGCGCCTACCTCATCTTCACCGACATCCCCCGCGGCCTGCCCAGTGGCCTCAAGATGAAGCGCTACCTGCGCGACGTGGGTCTGCTGCGGGAATCCGGTCGGGCCCTGGCCTTCCGGCAGCTCGACCAGGCGCTGGAATGGATCGAGCGCCAGCTGCTCGTCGCCGAGGCCTGCCCCATCGACGACGAGGGCCCGCCCCTCGAGCTGGCCGAGCTGGAGCAGCTGCTGGGCTGGAAGCCCGGCACCCTGGGCAATCTGGCTGCGCTCCTCGAGCCGCGGCATTTCCCGGCGGGCAGCCGGGTGTTCACCGCGGGCATGCCGGGCGGCGACCTGGTCTTCATCCGCCGTGGCACGCTGCGGGTGGAGATGCCGATCGCCAAGAAGGAGATCTGGCACATCGGCACCTTCGGCCGCGGCGACTTCATTGGCGAGATGGGCTTCCTCGACAGCCAGCGCCGCGCCTCCGACGCAGTGGCCGTCACCGACACCGACTGCTTCATCCTGTCCCGGGCCCGCTTCGACGCGGCCGGTAGCCCGGACTCCGCCGATATCTTCGAAGGCCTGGCCCGTGTGCTGGCGATGCGGCTGCGCTTCACCAACAAGGAACTGCGAGCATTGCGGAGCTAGGCGGCGGCTGGATGCAGTCCAGTCGGATGCTTCTGGCATTCGTGGCTTGCGGGGCTGGTGCAAGCCTGAGTGACGGGGGCGCCTGCGCCTGAAGTGAGGGGCATGTCATCCGGATGCCTTGGCTTTGCTGTCATGGATACGCGCAGCGCCAACCCCCGGAAAGGTGTTTTGGCCGTGTGTGTTGCTGCGGCAGGCCGGTGGGCTCGGGCGCCTGCCGCCATGACGCGCCTGGCGGTCGCGGTGCTCACCAGCGCTTGATCACCCACTTCGGCACGCGCACGCCGGCGTCCTGGGCGTCGCGGCGGGTGAAGTCGCCGTTGCCGACGTCGTCGTAGAGGTAGTAAGGAACGCCGTGGGGCGGGGTGACCTTGATCATGTAGAGCTGGCCGTTGGCCCGGTATTCCTCGACGGTGTCCTCGCCCTTCTTGGTGATCGTGACCTGGGGCTCGAGGCCCGGGTCGAGCTCGAGGCCGGGCGGCGGCGGGGGCGGCTCGGGCAGCGGCTCGAGCTTCTGGGGCTGCTGGGCCCAGGCGGAGGCCGCGATCAACAGCGCGGCGAGGCTTGCTACAGAGTGTGCGACACGGCTCATGGGAGTCTCCTGGTTATGCCGCGATTGTAACCCGTGCCGCCGTGGTGCTTGGCGCGGAGAGATCAGAGGTTGAGCATCAGCTCGTGCTCTTCGGGTAACGGCAGGAAGCCGCGGCTCTGGTAGTGGTTGAAGATCGCGTCCACCACCTTCTCGGGTTCGTCGATCACCTGGATCAGGTTCATGTCGTCGGGGTGGATCATGCCTTCGCTCACCAGGGTGGTCTTGAACCAGTCGAGCAGGCCGTTCCAGAAGGCCGACTCGACGAGGATCACCGGGATCTTGCGGCTCTTGCCGGTCTGGATCAGGGTCATCGCCTCGAGGAGCTCGTCCAGCGTGCCGAAGCCGCCGGGCATCACCACGTAGGCCACCGCGAACTTCACGAACATGAACTTGCGCGCGAAGAAGTGCTGGAAGGTCTGGGAGATGTCCTGGTAGGGGTTGGCCTGCTGCTCCATCGGCAGCTGGATGTTGAGGCCGACGCTGGGCGACTTGCCGAAGTAGGCGCCCTTGTTGGCCGCC
>JAEUNU010000258.1 GCA_016789125.1 Zoogloea sp.
GATCAGGCCATTCTGGCCGCGCGTCACGCGCTGTATGCCCAGGCTCGCGAGCGCCACCCTGCGCGATGGTCACGCCACACCCGAAACTGGTCTCCTACCGGCCCGGTGACGCTCAATCCAGAGCGGGAATCCGTCGTCGCCAGGGCAATGGGCACCTCAGGCCCATTTATCTTTTGTGCCCATGCCCTGCCCCACGCTCCGGCGGTTTCTCCCCGAGGCACGGTTTCGAGGGCGGCTTTCCGGGCTGCCGTTTCCACGGAGCGGAGCCAAGCGACATCCGTTGACGCACATTCGTGCTCAAATACCGCCCACACCCCAGCTAACCGACCTCTCCGCCCCAGGAGCCCGCCTTGACCCCATCCCCCCTGCCTCCCGGCCTGATGCTTGTCCACGGCAACCACCCGGAATCCCTGCGCGACCTGCTGGTCGCCTGGGTGCGGCGCTATCCGCTGGCCCCGCTCGAAACCGAGACCCTGCTGGTGCACAGCAACGGCGTGGCCCAGTGGCTGCGCCTGGCGCTGGCCGAGGACATGGACGACGGGGCGGGGGGCGGCTGCGGCATCGCGGCCGGGCTCGACATGTCGCTGCCCTCGCGCTTTTTGTGGCAGGCCTACCGGGCCGTGCTGGGGCGGGACGGGGTGCCCGAGGTGTCGCCCTTCGACAAGCCGCTGCTGCTGTGGCGCCTGATGCGCCTGCTGCCCGACGTGATGGCGGAGCCGGCCTACGCGCCGCTGCACCGCTTCCTGGCGCGGGACGCCGACCTGCGCAAGCGCTTCCAGCTCGCCGAGCGGCTGGCCGACCTGTTCGACCAGTACCAGGTGTATCGCGCCGACTGGCTGGCCGCCTGGGCGGCGGGCGACGACGTGCTGATCAAGGCCGATGGAGAACGCCGCCCGCTGTCCGACGAGCAACGCTGGCAGGCCTGCCTGTGGCGGGCGCTGCTCTCCGACGTGGCCGCCGCGGGCGGCAGCGCCCTGGCCAGCCAGGGCCGGGCGGCGGTGCACGAGGCCTTCCTGCGACGGGTCGAGGCATGGCCCGAAGGCAGCGAACGGCCCGCCGGCCTGCCGCGCCGGGTGATCGTCTTCGGCATCTCGTCGATGCCGCGCCAATCGCTGGAGGTGCTGGCCGCGCTGGCGCGGTGGGTGCAGGTGCTGATGTGCGTGCATAACCCCTGCGAGCACTACTGGGCCGACATCGTCGCCGACAAGGAGCTGCTGCGCGCCACCCACTCGCGCCAGCAGCGCCGGGGCGGGGTGGCCACCGAGATCGCCGACGAGAACCTGCACCTCTTCGCCCACCCGCTGCTGGCCGCCTGGGGCAAGCAGGGGCGCGACTTCATCGGCCTGCTCGACGAGCACGACAGCGACAGTGCCCGCGCCGGCTACCTGCAGCACTTCGTGGACATCCGCCAGCGCATCGACCTGTTCTCGTCCCACGGCCGGGGCAGCCTGCTCAACCAGCTGCAGGACGACATCCGCGACCTGCGCCCGCTCAGCCAGACCCTGGCCGAATGGCCGCCGGTGGCGCCGGGCGACGACTCGATCCGCTTCCACATCGCCCACAGCGCCCAACGCGAAGTCGAGGTGCTGCACGACCAGCTGCTGGCCGCCTTCAACGCCGACCCGACGCTGCGCCCGCGCGACGTGATCGTCATGGTGCCCGACATCGACGCCTACGCGCCGCACATCCAGGCGGTGTTCGGGCTGGTGGACAGCCGCGACCCGCGCTTCATCCCGTTCAGCATCGCCGACCAGGGGACGCGCCATCACGACCCGCTGGTGGGTGCCCTTGGCAAGCTGCTCGACCTGCCCAATGGGCGGGTGGCGGTGAGCGACGTGCTCGACCTGCTCGAAGTGCCGGCCCTGCGCAGCCGCTTCGGCATCGCCGAAGACGCGCTGCCCCTGCTGCAGCGCTGGATCCATGGCGCCAGGGTGCGCTGGGGCCTGCACGCCGGGCACCGCAAGAGCCTCGGCCTGCCCGACGCGCCCGAGGGCAACACCTGGCTGTTCGGCCTGCGCCGCATGCTGCTCGGCTACGCGGTGGGCGCCACCGGCGGCGCCTGGCACGACATCGAGCCCTTCGACGAGATCGGCGGCCTCGACGCCGCGCTGCTCGGCCCGCTGGTGCAGCTCATCGAGCGCCTCGACGCCACCTGGCAGGCCTTCTCCACCGACGCCACGCCGGCCGAGTGGAGCGCCCGACTGCGCCGCCTGATGGCCGACTTCTTCGCCCCCGACGACAGCGCCGACGCCTTCACCCTGCAACGCCTCGACCAGGCCTTGCTGCGCTGGCAGGACGCCTGCGCCGCCGCCGGCCTCGACAGCCCGCTGCCGCTGGCGGTGGTGGGCGAACACTGGCTGGCCCAGCTCGACGACAGCGGCCTGTCGCAGCGCTTCTTTGCCGGCTCGGTGACCTTCGCCACCCTCATGCCGATGCGCGCCATCCCCTTCCGCCACGTCTGCCTGCTCGGCCTCAACGACGGCGACTACCCGCGCACCCGGGTGCCGATGGACTTCGACCTGATGGGCCGCGACTACCACCCCGGCGACCGCTCGCGGCGCGAGGACGACCGCTACCTCTTTCTCGAGGCCCTGCTGTCGGCCCGCGAGAAGCTGCTGATCTCGTGGGTCGGGCGCAGCATCAACGACAACACCGTGCGGCCGCCCTCGGTGCTGGTCGGTCAGCTGTGCGACCACCTGGCCGCCGGCTGGCGGCTCGCCGGCCACGAAGGCGAGAAGGACGAGAAGGACGAGAAGGGCGCACTGCTCCGCGCGCTCACCGTCGAGCACCGCCTGCAACCCTTCAACCCCGACTACTTCCCCGCCGGCGCGGCGGCCAGCCCGCTGTTCACCTACGCCCACGAATGGCGGACTCCGGACGACCGCCCCGCCGGCGGCCCGCCACAGCTGGCCCCGCCGGGCCGCGGCGAGCCCCTGCGCATCGCCGAACTGGCCGCGTTCCTGCGCGACCCGGTGAAGGCCTTCTTCCGCCAGCGCCTGCACGTGGATTTCGACATCGACGACCCGGCCAGCGAAGACCAGGAGCCCTTCGACCTCGACGGCCTGCAAAAATGGAGCCTGTGGAACGAGCTCATCACCCGCCAGGCCGAAGCCGTCCACGCCGGCCTGCCGCGGGAGGCGGCCCTGGAGGCCGCGCTGGCGCGCATCCAGCGCCGCGGCGAACTTGCCGCCGGCGCCTTCGCCGAGGTGATGGTCGACGACCTCGCCGCGCCGATGGCCGACATGTTCGAGCGCTACGCCAAGGGCCTCGCCGAATGGCCCCACGAGGCGCCCCACGACGAGCCGGTGAGCCACAAACACCCGGCCAGCGGCCTCTCCATCGACGACTGGCTGCGCGACCTGCGCCTGAACCAAAACGATGAGCGCGGCCGCGTGGTGCTGGAGCCCAGCGACGCCGTCAAGAAGGGCAAGTACCAGCGCCACAACCTCGTCAAGCACTGGCTGGCGCACTTGGCCGGCCACCTGGGCGGCGAGCCGCTCACCACGCTGATCGTCAGCAAGGCCGGCAACGTGCGCTTCGAGCCCCTCGAGCCCGACGAGGCGCGAGCCCAGGTGGACACCCTGCTCGCCACCTGGCTGGACGGCATGGCCCGCCCGCTGCCGCTGGCGATCAAGACCGCCTTTGCGTGGCTCGACGGCTCGGCCAGCGCCCGGGCGGTGTATGAGGGCGGCTACCTGCTCACCGGCGAGGTCGAGGCCAGCCCCTACCTGCGCCGTGCCTGGCCCGGCTTCGACGCACTCACCGCCAGCGGCGAATTCGCCCGCCTGGCCGAGGCCCTGCTGCGCCCGCTGTTCACCGCCACCTTTGTCGAATCGTCCCGCCCGCGCAAGGCCGCGGCCCCCGCCGGAGACCAGGCATGACCCCGACCGACCTCGACCCCCTGCGTTTCCCGCTGGCAGGCAGCCGCCT
>JAEUNU010000261.1 GCA_016789125.1 Zoogloea sp.
CACCCTGATCGACTACCGCTACAAGCGCACCTTCACCGCCCAGCGCGGTGAAAACGGCCGCGGCGCCGACTGCTACGGCAAAGGTGGCGACGACATCGAACTGCGCATGCCCGTCGGCACCATCGTTTCGCTCCAGGAAACCGGCGAGATCATCGCCGACCTGGACCACGACGGCAAACGTGTCCTGATCGCCAAGGGCGGTCGCGGCGGCCTGGGCAACCTGCACTTCAAGACCAGCACCAACCGCGCCCCGCGCAAGAAGACCATGGGCCAGGAAGGCGAGCGCAAGAGCCTCAACCTCGAGCTCAAGGTGCTAGCCGACGTGGGCCTGCTCGGCATGCCCAATGCCGGCAAATCCACCTTCATCCGCGCCGTGTCGTCCGCCAAGCCGAAGGTCGCCGACTACCCCTTCACCACGCTGGCCCCGAACCTCGGCGTGGTGCGCACCTCCGAAAACCGCAGCTTCGTGATCGCCGACATCCCCGGCCTCATCGAAGGCGGAGCCGACGGCGCCGGCCTCGGCCACCAGTTTTTGCGCCACCTGCAGCGCACCCACATCCTGCTGCACATCGTCGACCTGGCCCCCTTCGACCCGGAGGCCGACCCTGTCCACGACGCCCACGCCATCGTCGAAGAGCTGCACAAATACGACGAAGAGCTGGCCAACAAGCGCCGCTGGCTGGTCCTCAACAAGCTCGACCTGATCCCCGAGGACGAGCGCCAGGCCCGCGTGGCCACCTTCCTCGAAGGCTACGGCCCTGTCGAGCACCACTTCGAGGTCTCGGCAATCAGCCGCGCCGGCTGCCAGGAGGTCGTCTTCGCGATCCAGGACATCCTCGACGAAGAGAAGGCCGCCGCCCAGGCCGCCGCCGACGCTGCTGCGGCAGCCGCCGCCGAGCGCGGCGAGACCACCCCCGACACCGCGAACGACGACTACGACACCGACTACGACGAAGACGAAGACGAAGACTACGCAGACGACGAACAGGAAGACCGCGATGAGAACCCGAATCAGTAAAGCCCGCCGCCTCGTCGTCAAGGTCGGCAGCGCCCTCGTCACCAACAACGGCGAAGGCCTCGCCGTCGACGCCCTCGCCGACTGGGCGCGCCAGATCGCCGCCCTCATCGCCGACGGCCGCCAGGTGGTGCTGGTCTCCTCGGGCGCCATCGCCGCCGGCATGCAACGTCTCGGCTGGGCCTCACGCCCCCACGAGATGCACCAGCTCCAGGCCGCCGCCGCCGTCGGCCAGATGGGCCTCGCCCAGGCCTATGAAAGCGTCTTCGCCCAGAACGGCCTGCACACCGCCCAGATCCTGCTCACCCACGCCGACCTGGCCGACCGCACCCGCTACCTCAACGCCCGCTCGACGCTGATCACCCTGCTCGATCTGGGCGTCGTGCCGATCATCAACGAGAACGACACGGTGGTCACCGACGAGATCAAGTTCGGCGACAACGACACCCTGGGCGCCCTCGTCGCCAACCTGATCGACGCCGAGGCACTGATCATCCTCACCGACCAGCAAGGCCTGTACACCGCCGATCCGCGCAAGGACCCCTCCGCCACGCTGATCGGCGAGGAGCGCGCCGAAAACACCGCCCTCGAGGCCATGGCCGGCGGCGCCGGCACCGGCATCAGCAAGGGCGGCATGATCACCAAGGTGCGCGCCGCACAGCGTGCTGCCCGCAGCGGCGCCCATACCTGCATCGCCAGCGGCCGCGAGGCCGACGCGCTGCTGCGCGTCACGGGCGGCAAGCAGATCGGCACGCTGCTCTACGCTTCCAGCACCCCCCTCGCCGCCCGCAAGCAATGGCTCGCCGACCACCTCCAGCTGGCCGGCAGCCTGATCCTCGACGACGGCGCCGTCGAAGCCCTGAAGTCGGGCAAGAGCCTGCTGCCGATCGGCGTGACCGCGGTCGAGGGCGATTTCGCCCGCGGCGCCGTCGTCGCCTGCCGCACGCCGGACGGCCGCGAGATCGCCCGCGGGCTGATCAACTATGCAGCCAACGACACCCGCCGCATCGCCCGCCATAGCTCAGCGGAGATCGAGAGCACCCTTGGCTACATGGAAGACACCGAGCTCATCCACCGGGACAATCTAGTGCTGATCGGCTGAAACTGCCCGCCCCACAAAAGACGATGGCCACCCGAAGGTGGCCATTTTTTCGCCCAGGCTCTTTCGCCGGGAAACAGCGCGCCGAAAAGCGTAAACGAAAAACGGGCACCCGAAGGTGCCCGCCGATTTCTAGCTCAGACGAAGTCTGAATTAGAAGGAGTGACGCAGACCGAGCTGAACGCCCTGAACGGTGGCGCCGGCGGTGGAGAAGGTCGGGCCAGCGTTGGTCACGCTGTTGACGCCAGCGGCGTTGATGCCGAAGTCGTAACGAGCGTTGGCATCGTTGTTCAGGTGAGCGTACACAGCCTTCAGGATGGTGCGCTTGGACAGGCTGTGCTCGTAGCCGATTTCGAACAGCTTGGCGCCGCTGTCCTTCTGATCGGTACCGTTGCGCTTCATTTCGTCGGCGAAGTAGAACTGGCCGATGATCTTGCCAGCCGGGGTCACGTTGAAGGTGCCGCCCAGACCGAAGACGTTCTGGGTGTAGCCAGCGCCGCCGAAGTGGTCAGCACGAGCGCGGTCGAACAGACCACGGATGGAGGCCACGCCGAAGTTGTAGCTGGCACCAACGCGGAAGTCGCTGATGTCGGTCTTGGCAGCGTTGCCCATGGACACGGCGTTGTAGGTCACGGCAGCCATGATCGGGCCGTTGGCGTACTTCAGGCCAGCGTCGTAGCCACGAACGTTGGCAGCCGGTTCCTGACCGTGGAAGGTCTTGTTCTCGTTGGCGACGTAGGCGACGGTGGCGTTCAGGCCAGCGAAGGTCGGGGAGACGTAGGCAATGGCGTTCTTCCAGCGGTCATCGAAGATGGACACGCAGGTGGAGGAACGGGCGCAGGTAGCGGAGGTGTTGTTGTCACCGCCGGAAACCAGGTTGTTGCCCAGCTTGCCGAGCAGAGCGCCGTTGGTGCCGATGCCGGTAGCGCCGGAGTTGACGTCGATCGCGCCACCCAGAGCACGGGTCGGGCCGGTCAGCTTACCCATGACGACGGTACCGAAGCCGCCGGCAACGCCGACGTAGCTGTCACGGGTGCCCAGGGTGTTGCCGCCCTGGTCGAAACCAACACCGCTCTCGAGCTGGAACACGGCGGTCAGGCCGTTGCCCAGCGCTTCAGCGCCCTTGAAACCGATGTAGGAAGAGTTGGAGGAAACACGGGTGGTGTTGCCCAGCTCGTTGTTGGCATCGCCAGCGATCTTGACGACGTCGAAGGTGGCGTCAGCGACACCGTAGACGGTGACGTTGGCTTGAGCGAAGGCGCCGGTGGAGGCCAGGCCAGCGACGGCCAGAGCGATCAGTTTCTTTTGCATATGATTCTCCTCTTGATTGAAGACTGGCACGCGCCGCTTTCGCGGGGCCGACCAATTTCACCTCTCTAACGAGAAGTTGGACTGCATTGTCCTTGGGAGGCAAAGCCCGGGCAAGGACGGCGTTGTTTTTTGGGTGCGAGGGCCCGGTGGACTGTTGCAAGGGCGCAACACGCCCCACGCCCTCCGCGGCCTCCGCCACGCCCGGCCCCAGCAGCACAAAAGCCAGCCCGCAGGCTGGCTTTTGACGGCACTGAGCCAGGAAAACTTACTTCTGCGCGAGCACCCAGGCGACGAGGGTCTTGGCTTCGGCCGGGTTGACCTGCGGATTGGGGGGCATCGGGACCTGGCCCCAGGCGCCGACGCCACCCTTCTGGACCTTCTCGATCAGCTTGGCTTCGGCGGTCTTGTCGCCCTTGTACTTGGCAGCGACGTCCTTGTAGGAGGGGCCGACCAGCTTCTTGTCGACGGCGTGGCAGGCCAGGCAGTTCTTGGCCTTGGCCAGATCGGCGCCGGCGTCGGCGAAAGCGGCGGTGGAGCCCAGCAGGCCGGCGATGGCGGCAACAGCAAACAGCTTCTTCATTGTGATCCCTCTCGGTGTAAGTAAGCAGAATATCAGCAGAGTCTAAACTTCCCGCTGCAAATTTGCCATTCATGGAAACCTGGCCGGCGCACCGGCCCGGGCGGCAAATGGTAGCAAAGACTTAACGCTCCGCGTGGGCGGCGCGTTGACCACCGCCACACCACCGAGCTGCGCGCCTCAGAACGCGATGGCCACCGCAAACTGCAGGCGCAGCCGGTGATCCCGCTGACCGTAGGCAAGATCGACCGCGATCGGGCCTGCCGGGCTCTTCCAGCGCGGCCCGATGCCGTAGCCGAGGTTCAGCTTGAACAGCTCACGCTCGTCGTTGGCGTTACCGGCATCGACGAAGGCCGCCACGCCCCAGTTTCCCTCGTACCAATGGACGTACTCGGCGCTCGTGACCGCCAGGTAGCGCCCGCCGACGGTGGCACTGCCGTCCTTCACGCCAAGGCTCTGGTAGGCATAGCCGCGCACCGTCTGGGCGCCGCCGGTGCGGAACAGAAAGTCCTGCGGCACTCCGTCGCGGGATTCGGCAATGGTCATGCCGCCCTCGGCCCGCAGGATCACCACGTCCCGCCGCATCACCGGCAGGAAGAGCTGGTAACGCCCATAGACACGCACAAAGTTGCGATCGGAGAGCACCGCCTGGGAGGCGCCCCCGAGCTGCAGGTTGAGCACCTGCCCGTCCCGCGGATCGAGGATGTTGTCGACGAAGCGGCCGGTCCACGACCAGTTGGCCGTGAGCGCATTCCTGCGGGTACCGAGGCTGTCGTCGGGTGCCAGCATTTCGCGCTGGTAGTTGATCGCAAAGCGGTTTTCGATGTTTCCCCGCGGAATCGTGCGGACCACGCCGAAGGACTGGCGCCGGGTCTGCAGGCCCGCGATGTGGGTGTGCTCGATCAGCGCGCCGACGCTGTCGAGGTAACCCGCCAGGGTCGGCGGCAGGAAGACGTCGGCGTAGGCCAGCTGACGACGCTGCTCGACGCGCACGCCGCTGACCAGGCTGTAGGCCTTGCCCAGAAAATGGGCATCCCGATAGCTGGTCTCGAAGCGATAGCCGGTGTTGCTGCTGACGCCCACACCAAACCCCACCCGACGAGGCTTGGCCTCGGTGACGAGGACCTGCACCGGCGCCGCCTCCGGGGTGGCGGTGGCACGGTCGATGTCGACGACGACCGAGGCGAAGTACGGCGTGTTCTGCAGCGCCGTCTGATAGCGCAGCAGGCGGTCCTGGCTGTAGGGCTCGCCCGGCTCGGGCGGCTGGTAGCGGGCGAGGAGGCCCCGGTCGTAATCGGAGAGGCCGGTCACCTCGAGGGCGCCAAACCGGAAGGCCGGGCCCGAGTCGATCTCGACGCGCAGGCGGGCGCTGGCGGTTTCCGGGTCGATCAGCGCCTCGCTGGCGGTGATGGCCGCCGCGGCGTAGTCGCGCAGGCTCAGGCCGTCGAGGAGCTGCTGCTTGGCCGCATCCCAGTCGGCCTGGCGAAAGGGCTGGCCGACCGGCAAGGCCCAGGCCCGGCGCAGCGCGTCGACCCGCTCGGCCGCCCCGGCCACCACGCCGCCGAAGTGAAGCTCGACGTCGGCGATGGTGGTGCGCGGCCCGGGCTCGATGACGATCGCAAAGCCGCCCGGTGTTTCACGCCCCTCGACGGAGGGCTTGAAATAGCCCTCCGTGGCGAGGATCTCGGCGATCTCCTTGCGCGCCCGGCGGAGCACTGCCACCCTCCGCCCGTCATCGAGCTCGCCATCGGCCTCCTCGCCGATGAAGGCCAGGTGCTTCTCGAGCAGGGGCTGCAGGCCGGCGGGCGCCTGGAGGCTCACCGCGCCGGCAGCGCCCGCCCCCCCCGCCACGAGGGACGCAGCCAGGGCGACCAGGCCTGCCAGCCGGCGTCCGGCGGACCGGCGTGGGACGCGCGCCACCGGAAGACCGCTCAAGCCTCGAGATGGTAGCGGACGACGCGCTCGACCTCGTTCTTCGAGCCGAGCACCACCGGCACGCGCTGGTGCAGCTTGGTCGGCTGGACGTCGAGGATGCGCTCGCGCCCGGTCGACGCGGCGCCGCCGGCGGCCTCGACGATCATCGCCATCGGGTTGGCCTCGTACATCAGGCGCAGCTTGCCGCCCTTGTCCTTCATCTTGCT
>JAEUNU010000267.1 GCA_016789125.1 Zoogloea sp.
TAAAACCGCGCCGCACGATGCCTAGATGTCGGCGCTGCCATGCAATCAATCGGGTAACGTATTGGATGGCGGTGGCGGTTTTTGCCACACGCGCCGCTCACATGCCGGCGCCGCGGTTGAATGAAGCAGGCAAAGCGCAATCGGCGGCCCAAACGCCCCCGGCGGGCATACACCAGCGCCCGCCCAAGGTTGTAGGCCATCAGTTGCAGACAAAACTCCAGCCTTACCCCGCGCAAGCCCCGGCTCGGTATCGAACCCGTCCAAACCTAACTGGGTTCCCACCTTGATCCGTGTGACGCGGCGTTTGATCCTGTCCTGACCCATCACTGTCTCAACCTCATCGCTGTACGCCTGATCGTAGCCCAAGCGCTCGGGCAGGCGTTTCGCGACACCCTCTTCAGTCGCACTCAGCCGGCAGAATCAGGGCAAGATCCTTCATCCCGCCTCCACGTGCGAATGAAATCGCACCCACATGGCGCCGCAGCGCCTGTCCCGCTTCAGCGTACGCTCAGGCTGATGCGGTCGTAGGCGCCGCTGTCGTCCAGCACGGTGATGTCGTAGCGCCCGGGTTCGGTGAGGCGTTGTTCGAAGCCTTTGCCGGCCGGCTGGCGGGCGCTGGGGCGGCCGTTGACCAGCCACACCACCTCGGAGCCGGGGCCCGGGCTGCCGGCCTTGCTGTGTCCTTCGTGGCCGCGCACCTGGAGGTGCAGCAGGGGCGCGTCGCCCCCAGCCGGGCGGCGCAGGATCTCGCCGTTGCTGGCGCCGACGATCTTGAGGCCGCTCTCCGGGCGTGCCTGGCCGGCGCAGCCCGGTGCCCAGCCCGGCGGTAGCGCGCGACGTCGCAGCTTGTCGTCCAGCCAGGGTTCCAGCACCGCCGGCCAGCGTGCCATTGGCCGGGTTTCCAGGGGGCCGGCATGGCAGTCGGGGCGGGCGCGCTGGTGGCCGTCGGCGGTGAGCTGGACCTCGTAGCGGGCCTCGCCGCCGCGCAGGCGGTCGGGGAAGGTGGGCGGGGCGGCGCCGTTGAGGGTCCAGGCGAGGCGGCTCTGGTGGCACAGTCTGTCGTCCAGGCCAGCGGCGCGGGTGCCGAGGGGCCAGCAGATGCGTTCCTGTTTCACGCCGGGTGGCGGCGTGTGTGGCACCGGCGCGCCGGCGTCGAGGGCGTTGAACAGGTCCACCAGCAGCGGCGCCGCGATGTTGGCGCCGAAGAAGCCCGGGTTGGGCGTGCCATCGGGCCGGCCGACCCATACGCCGATGGTGTAGCGGTCGGAGACGCCCACCGACCATGCGTCCCGGAAGCCGAAGCTGGTGCCGGTCTTCCAGGCGATGCCGCGGCGGATGCCCGCGCCGCTCTCCACCGCCCGGCCCAGCGGGCCGCCGGATTCGAGCAGGTCGCGGATGATGAAGGCAGCGCCGGCCGACAACATGCGCTGCTCCTCGACAGGCGCCTCCGGCGTATAGCGCGGCTTGCCGGCGAGGCCCCCGCGGGCGAAGGCGGTGTAGGCGCCGACCAGTTGCTCGAGGCGGGTGCTGGCGCCGCCGAGGATCACCGCCAGGTTGGGCTCGCCGCCCTTGGCAAACTCCAGCTTCAGCCCGCCCCGCCGGAGCAGCGCCATGAAACGCACCGGGTCGAGGCGCTCCAGCACCTCCACCGCCGGCACGTTGAGCGACTTGGTGAGGGCCTCGGAGACGCTCACCGGGCCGTGGAAGGATTGCTGGAAGTTGCCCGGCTGGTAGCCGCCGAAGGATTGCGGCACGTCGGCCAGCAGGGATTCGGAGTGGATCAGGCCTTCGTCGAGGGCCAGGCCGTAGAGGAAGGGCTTGAGCGTCGAGCCGGGCGAGCGGGGGGCCTGCACCATGTCCACGTGGCTGAAGCGCTCGGCGTCGCCGAAGTCGGCCGAGCCGGCGTAGGCGCGCACCTCGAGGCTGGCGTTGTCGACCACCAGGGCCGCCATCGAGACCCGCGCCGGCAGCATGCCGAGGCGGTCTGCCAGCAGCAGCTCGACACTCTGCTGGGCTTGTGCGTCGAGGGTGGTGTCGACGCGCGGGCGGCCGGCGGCGGTTTTCTTGAGGCGTTCGGCGAGCAGCGGGGCCAGCAGCGGCTCGCGCACGGCCTGGGCGTAGGTGGGCTCCTGCAGGGCGTCGGCGATGTCGGCATCACGCCAGTGGCCGCGCATGCGCTGCAGCACCTTGTCGCGGGCGGCCCGGGCGGCGGCGGGGTGGCGGTCGGGGCGCAGCAGCGACGGGGCCTGGGGCAGCACCACCAGCAGCGCGGCCTCGGCGTGGCTCAGGCGGCGGGCCGGCTTGCCCAGGTAGGCGCGGCTTGCGGCCTCGACGCCTTCGAGCACGCCGCCCATCGGGGCGTGGTTGAGGTAGAGGGTGAGGATCTCGTCCTTCGACAGGCGGGCTTCGAGCTGCAGCGCGCGCAACATTTGGCGGGCCTTGCCGGCCAGGCTGCGGGGCGTGGGCTCGAGGATGCGGGCGACCTGCATGGTGATCGTCGAGCCGCCCGAGACGATGCGGCCGTTGATCGCCCACTGGCCGGCAGCGCGGAGCAGCGCGAAGGGATTGACCCCCGGATGCCAGCGGAAGTAGCGGTCTTCGTAGCGCAGCAGGGCTTCGCGGTAGAGGGGCGAGACCTCGCCCAGCGTCACCGGGTGGCGCCACACGTGATTGCGGTCGGGGAAGGCGCGCAGCGGCGTGCCGTCGCGGGCCACGATGAGCAGGGCATTGCCTGCGTCGTGGCCGGGCAGCGGCGGTGGGAAGAGCTGGTCGGCGACCAGCAGCGCCCCCAGCAGCACGGCCAGGCCGTGGCGCAGGGGGCGAAAGCGCAACGAAGGGCCGGCGGCCATGGGGCGCTACTTGCTGTCGATCACCGTCAGGCTGCCGTCGCCCTCGGCCAGCCCGTAGGTGTCGGGCCGGTACATGTCTTCGGCGTAGACGGGCGGCACGACGAACTTGCCCGGGGTGACCACCCGGGCCCGGTAGAACAGGTTGATCTCGCCCTGCAGGCGCAGCGCGGCCACGAAGCGGTCGTCGCGGAACTCGACGTGCTGGATGCGCCGGTCGGCCATCGCGGCGGCGGGGTCGATGCCGTCGATGGTGACGGAGCCCATCGCCTCGCCCTGCACGATGTTGAGGTTCTCGATCTCCAGCCCGGCGGGGATG
>JAEUNU010000023.1 GCA_016789125.1 Zoogloea sp.
CTACAAGGTGCAGGCGGCGATGGCCTTCATCGTCGATTACTTCAGCCTCGAGCGGGCCGAGTTTGTGCGGCGCTACTTTGCCGGCCGCAAGGAGATCCTCGAGATCGCGACCACCGAGGCCGCCCACCGCAGCATCCTGAGCAGCCTCGAGAACCCCGACCAGCAAGCCATCGTCGCCGCGCCCCAGGACGGCAACTACCTCGTCCTCGCTGGCCCGGGCGCCGGCAAGACCCGCGTCATCGTGCATCGCGTCGCCTGGCTGCTGCGCGAGTGCATGGTGCTGCCCGACGAGATCATGGTGCTCACCTACAACCGCTCGGCGGCGGTCGAGATCCGCCGCCGCCTGTGGAGCCTGATCGGCGCCGATGCCGCCGGGGTCGCCGTGCAGACGCTCCACAGCCTCGCCATGCGCCTGACCGGCACCAGCTACGCGGTCGCCCTCGAACGCGGTGAGACGGTCGACTTCGGCGCCGTCATCCGCCATGCCACCGAAAGGCTGCGCGCGGCCGAACAGGGCGACGGCGTCGGCCCCTCCGTCGCGCGCGACCGCCTGCTGGCCGGCCTGCGCTTCCTGCTGGTGGATGAATACCAGGACATCAACGGCGACCACTACGCGCTGATCAGCGCCCTGGCCGGCCGCAGCCTGCAGACCGAAGAAGACCGGCTCTCGCTGATGGTCGTCGGCGACGACGACCAGAACATCTACGCCTTCGACGGCGCCAACGTGCGCTTCATCCGCCAGTTCGAGGCCGATTACCAGGCCCGCCGCTTCGCCCTCGTCGAGAACTACCGGTCCACGGCCCACATCGTCGACTGCGCGAACCGCCTCATCTCGCCCGCCCGCGAGCGCATGAAGGCCGGCCAGGACATCCGGACCAACCACGCGAGGCGCGGCGACCCGGCGGGCGGCACCTGGGCCAGCCGCGATCCGCTCGCCGCCGGGCGGGTGCACGTGCTCGAAGTCCCCGGCAACATCGACCAGGAAGTTCGTATTGCGCTCACCGAACTGCAGCGCCTGCACGGGCTGGAGAGCGGGGAGCCCGCCCGCTCTTGGGGGAACTTCGCGGTCATCGCCCGGCGCTGGGAAGATCTCGAGCCCCTGGCCGCCCTGTGCCGCCAGACCGGCATCCCGGTGCAGCTGTTGCGGGACGGCGAGCAGCTCAGCCTGCACCTCACCCGGCAGGGGCAGGCGCTGCTCGAGCTGCTGCGCGGAAGCCGGCGGCGCGCCGCGAGACGCCGCATCGTGCTGCGCGCCGGGAGCCTGACGCGCTGGTTTCGCCGGCGCTTCGGCCAGGCGGCGGAGGGCCCCGTCGCCCACCCCTTCCAGGCGGCGCTCGCGCAGTTCATCCTCGAGACCGAATCGGCCGCCCCGGGCTGCGAAAGGGTGGTGGCGGATCTCGTCGAGTCGCTCTACGAATTCGGCGCCGGAGCGCGCAGCGCCGGCGCTTGGCGCCCCCACGCCCCGCTGCTCCTGATGACCGCCCATCGCGCCAAGGGCCTCGAGTTCCCGCATGTGCTGGTGCTCGACGGCGGCGGCTGGCAGGGCCGCGGCGACGATGAGCGCAGGCTCTTCTACGTAGCGATGACCCGGGCCCGCGACACCCTCACCCTGTGCGAACGGCTCGACGGCCGCCACCCGTTCATTCGCGGGATGGATGGCCTCACGCTGCGCACCCGGGCACCGGCGCCCCCGCCGGGCGACCCGCTCGACACCCGCATCTGGCAAGCCGACCCGAGCCACATCGTGCTGTCGTGGCCAGGCAGGTTCGCCCCCTCGGCGCCGATCCACCGCCGGCTCGCCGCGCTGGATGTCGGCACACCGCTGTGCCTTCGGGCGCGCGCCGACGGCCGACCGGGATGGGAGCTCGCCGACGCCCAGGGCGTGGCCGTAACCCGCATGTCGTCCCGCTTCGTGCCGCCCGCAGGGGCGATCATCGAAGTCCGTGTCGCGGCCGTCCTGGTCCGCCACGCCAGAGAGGGCGAGGCAAACCTGCGCATGGGGCGCTGGGAGCTGGTGCTGCCGAAAATCGAGTTTCGCCCCGGCGCTGCGTGATCTCAGAGCAGCGGCGTCGAGACCACAGGTACGGCGCCGGGCGAAACCGCGTTCAGGCCGCAGCGCCCCAACCCCTCAGCCCTCCACCCCCGCCTTCACCCCCGGCCCGCGCGTGAGGCGCTGGGCCACCTTCGCCCGGGTCTCGCGCTCCTCATGCCGGGCACGGGCCTCCATGCTTTCGTGCACGAAGTCGATATGCCGGCGCACCGCCGCCTGGGCCGCCGCCGGGTCGCGGCTGCGAATGCCTTCCCAAATCGCACGGTGCTGGTCGCGCAGCTCGATCCAGTCGTCCTCCTGGCGGCGCAGGTGGCGCAGGTTGCGGTCGATGTGGTCGTTGATGACACGGAACAGGCTGGCCGTCAGGTGGCCGAACATCACGTTGTGGGCAGCCTCTGCGATGGCCTGGTGGAAAGCCAGGTCGGCCTTGACCTGCTGCTCCAGCACCTCCGGCGAAGTGCCCTCGGCAAACAGCGCCTCGACCCGGGCGTAGGCCTCGCCGATGCGCTGCAGGTCGGCGTCGGTGGCCCGCCGGGCGGCCAGCGAGGCGGCCTCGCATTCCAGCATCCCGCGGAACTCGAGCAGGTCCGCCTGGATGTTGGGGTGCTGGCGGAGCATGTCCTGCCAGGGGTCGATGAAGCCGGCGTCGAGCCGATCGGTGACGTAGGTGCCGCCGCCCTGACGGCTGTGCAGCAGGCCCTTTGACACCAGCTTCTGGATCGCCTCGCGCAGGGACGGGCGCGACACGCCCAGCTCGGCGGCCAGCTCGCGCTCCGGCTGCAGGCGGTCGCCGGGCTTGAGGGCGCCGTCGAGAATACGCCGTTCGAGTTCATGGGCGATGGTGTCGGAGAGTCGCTGGACGGCAAGCTTGCCACTGGCCATGGTCGTGAATCCTGAATTGGTCTGACCAAAATTCTACTTTTACCCGGCCTGCCACCACAAGCCGGCCCGACCGCAAGACTACCGGTTTACCCGTAGAACACCATCGAATCAATGCTTTGATTGATTCATAAGATTGACTTCTGGTTTGCCTGCGCGTAGATTTTTGTCCCATACGATCAATTGGTCTTACCAATTCACCGTAACCATAACCGGATCGCCGACAGCCGCAGCGACGGGCACGCCCGATCGACTGCCGGCAGGACTGGAGGAGACATGAGCAGCCACACCCCGGGCACGCCCGCGCGTACCTATCCGCCCCGCCCCGAGGCGGTGTATTTCTATGCGACCTGCCTGGTGGACATGTTCGTCCCCGAGGCCGGCATGGACGCCATCACCCTCCTCGAACGCGAAGGCATCCGGGTGATCTTCCCCGACAACCAGACCTGCTGCGGCCAGCCGGCCTTCACCAGCGGCTTCCCCGACGAAGCGCGCCAGGTGGTCGAATCGCAGCTCGGCCTGTTCCCCGGCGACTACCCCATCGTGGTGCCGTCCGGCTCCTGCGCCGGCATGATCCGCTGGCACTGGGAGAAGGTGATCGGCAACGACCCCGCCCTCAAGGCCCGGGCCGCCGCCATCGCCGCCCGCACCTTCGAGCTCGCCGAGTTTCTGCTGCACGTGGTCGGCTTCGACCGCAAGGACGAAGGCCCGGCCACCACCGTCACGCTGCACACCTCGTGCTCCGCGCGCCGCGAGATGGGCACCCATCTGGTCGGCCGCGAGCTCCTCGCCCGCCTCGGCAACGTGAGCCTCGCCCACCACGACCACGAGTCGGAATGTTGCGGCTTCGGCGGCACCTTCTCGCTCAAGCACCCCGACGTCTCCACCGCGATGGTCAGTGACAAGGTCGCCGCCCTCAAGGCCACCGGCGCCAGCCAGCTGGTCACCGCCGACTGCGGCTGCATGCTCAACATCACGAAGCGCGCGGCCCGGGAAGACCAGGACGCCGGGCGCAGCACGCCGTCGCTGCCTGGTGAGCACCTCGCCACCTTCCTGCTGCGCCGCACTGGCGGTAGCCCGGCGGGGGACCAGCAATGAGCGCCCGCGACCGCATCCTCGCCAAGCTGCGCGGCAAGCAGCCGGCCCAGCCGGGCACCCTGCCCGACCTCTCCGCCCACTACACGCCCCGCGCCCGTGGCGAAACCAAAGCCGCGCGCCTGGCCCGCTTCCGCACCGGCATCGAAGGCTTCCACGCCGAAGTGCATGTGAGCAGCGAGGCCGACTGGCCGGCCCTGCTCACCCGCCTGTGCGCCGACAAGCAGGTGGGCACCCTGATGTACGGCGCCAGCACCCCGGCCGGCCGCCGTCTGACCGGCGCCGGCTGCGGCGCCACCACGCTGCGCCCCTGGGCCGGCCAGGTGGAAGACATCAAGGCCGACCTGTTCCACCGGGTCGACGCCGGCTTCACCCAGGCCCGCGGCGCCATTGCCGAAACCGGCAGCCTGATCGTGTGGTCGTCGCCCGACGAGCCGCGCAGCCTGTCGCTGGTGCCGCCGATCCACTTCGCGCTGCTCGACGCCGCCACCATCCACCCCACCTTCTACGACGCCCTGGTGAGCGAGAACTGGGCCGCCGGCCTGCCCACCAACGCGCTCCTGATCTCCGGCCCCTCCAAGACCGCCGACATCCAGCAGACCCTGGCCTACGGCGCCCACGGCCCGAAGGAGCTCGTCGTGCTGGTCATCAACGCCGAAGGAGACGCGGAATGAGCACCCAAGCCCAGAACACCGCCGGCCAGCCCATCGCCTTCGTGTCGGCCCAGGCCCTGCGGGCGCGCATGCACGACGCGGTGAACGACGCCCACCTGCGCCAGAGCTTCCGCGGCGCGATGGACTTTCTGATGGCCAAGCGCGCCGCCCAGTTCCCCGACGAGGGCGAGCTGGACTCCCTGCGCGGGCTGTCCGAAGCCATCCGCCAGTACAGCCTGAGCAAGCTGCCTGATCTGCTCGAACAGCTCGAAGCCAACCTGACCCGTAACGGCATCCAGGTGCACTGGGCCGAGACGCCCGACGAGGCCAACGCCATCATGCTGGGCATCGCCCGGCGCCATCAGGCCAGGCTGATCGTCAAGGGCAAGTCGATGGTGAGCGAGGAGATCGAGTTCAACCACGCCATGGAGGCCGCTGGCGTCGGCGCCCTCGAGTCGGACATGGGCGAGTACATCGTCCAGCTCGCCGGCGAGAAGCCCTCCCACATCATCATGCCGGCGATCCACCAGACCAAGCAGCAGATCGCCAAACTGTTTGCCGAGCACATCCCCGGCGTCGACTACACCGACAACGTGGACGCCCTCATCCAGATCGGCCGCCGGGTGCTGCGCGAGAAGTTCGAGATCGCCGACATCGGTCTCTCCGGCGTCAACTTCGCTGTGGCCGAGACCGGCACCCTGTGCCTCGTCGAGAATGAAGGCAACGGCCGCATGTGCACCACCGTGCCCAAGGTGCACATCGCCATCACCGGCATCGAGAAGGTGATAGAGAAGCTGGAGCACGTCGCCCCGCTGTTCTCCATCCTCACCCGCTCGGCCACCGGGCAGGCGGTGTCGACCTACTTCAACATGATCTCCGGCCCGCGCCGCGGCGACGACAGGGACGGCCCCGAAGAAGTGCACCTGGTGCTCCTCGACAACGGCCGCAGCCAGGCCTACGCCGACGAGCAGCTGCGCAAGACCCTGCAATGCATCCGCTGCGGCGCCTGCATGAACCACTGCCCGGTCTACACCCGGATCGGCGGCCACGCCTACGGCACCACCTACCCCGGCCCCATCGGCAAGATCGTCTCGCCCCACATGATGGGCCTCGAGCAGACCCACCTGCTGCCCACCGCCTCCAGCCTGTGCGGCGCCTGCGGTGAAGTGTGTCCGGTGAAGATCCCCATCCCCGAACTGCTGATCCGCCTGCGCGGCGAAGCGCAGAGCGCCCCCCACGCCAACCCGGCGATGGTCGGCCAGGGCGCCGGCTACGACGCCAAGATCAGCCTGCTGTGGAAGCTGTGGGCCCGCCTCTATGCCCGCCCGGCCACCTATCGGGCCTTCACCTGGCTGGCGACCCGCCTGCGCTTCCTCACCCCGAAGCAGCAGAGCGGCTGGACCGCCGCCCGCACGCCGCTGAAACCCGCTCCGCGAAGGCTGAGGGACATGGTCAAAGACCGAAGATAGCGCCGGCCGCCGCCTGGTGTAGGGGCGACTTCAGTCGCCCGCGGACGCCGTTTGGCGGCATGTCCATGATCGGCGCGTGGAGGGCGACTGAAGTCGCCCCTACATGCCCACCCCCAAAATTCAACCCCAATCCCTGACGGGAGGACCCGCCATGTCCGCTCTCATCGACGCCCTGCGCCAACGGCTGCCCGCCGAGCGCGTGATCACCGACGAACTGCGACGCCTCGCCTACGGCACCGACGGCAGCTTCTACCGCCTCGTTCCCGAGGTGGTGGCCGTGGTGAACGACGAAACCGAAGTCCGCGACGTGACCCGCATCGCCCGCGACAATGGGCGGCCGGTCACCTTCCGCGCCGCCGGCACCAGCCTGTGCGGTCAGGCCGTCACCGACGGCGTGCTGGTGCTGCTCGGCGAAGGCCTCGCCACCTGCGACATCGGCGCCGGCGGCACCACCGTGCAGGTCGGCCCGGCCATCGTCGGCGCCGAGGTCAACCGCCGCCTCGCCCCCCTGGGCCGCAAGATCGGGCCGGACCCGGCCTCGATCAACGCCGCCAAGATCGGCGGGATCGCCGCCAACAACAGCTCCGGCATGTGCTGCGGCACCGCCCAGAACAGCTACAACACCCTCGCCGCGATCCGCGTCATGCTGGCCGACGGGACCCTGCTCGACACCGGCGACGAGGCCAGCGTGGCCGCCTTCAAGGCCAGCCACGGCGGCCTGCTCGACAGCCTCGGCGGGCTGGCCGCGCGGGTGCGCGCCGACCACGCCCTGGCCAGCCGCATCCGCGCCAAGTACAAGATCAAGAACACCACCGGCTACAGCCTCAACGCCCTGGTGGACTACACCGACCCGGTGGACATCCTCGCCCACCTGATGATCGGCTCCGAGGGCACCCTCGGCTTCATCTCGCGGGTCACCTACCACACGGTGCCCGAATACGCCCACAAGGCCAGCGCGCTGGCCTTCTTCCCCGACATGGAGAGCGCCTGCCGCGCCGTGGTCGGCCTCAAGCAGCGGCCGGTGGACGCCGTCGAGCTGCTCGACCGCGCCTCCCTGCGCTGCGTCGCGGACAAACCGGGCATGCCGCCGCTGCTCAAGGCCCTGCCCGACGGCGTCACCGCGCTGCTGATCGAAACCCGCGCGCCCGGCGCCACCGAGTTGCAAGCCCGCATCGCGTCGGTGCTGGAAGAGCTGCACGCCTACGCGCTCATCGAAGCCCCCACCTTCACCACCGACCCGGCCGAGATCGAGCGCCTGTGGAACGTGCGCAAGGGCACCTTCCCGGCCGTCGGCGCGGTGCGCAAACCCGGCACCACGGTGATCATCGAGGACGTCGCCGTCGCCGTGCCGCTGCTGGCCGCCGCCTGCCTCGACCTGCAGCGCCTGTTCGCCAGGCACGGCTACCACGAGGCGATCATCTTCGGCCACGCGCTGGAGGGCAACGTGCACTTCGTGTTCACCCAGGACTTCGGCATCGAATCCGAAGTCGCCCGCTACGCCGCCTTCATGGACGAGCTGTGCACGGTGCTGGTGGAAAAGTACGACGCTTCGCTGAAAGCCGAGCACGGCACCGGCCGCAACATGGCGCCCTTCGTCGAGCTCGAATGGGGCAGCCAGGCCTACGGGCTGATGAAGGAGATCAAGCAGCTCTTCGATCCCGCCGGCCTGCTCAACCCCGGCGTGATCATCAACGACGACCCCACCGCCCACCTCAAGCACCTCAAGCCGATGCCCGCCGCCGGCCAGCTCTACGCCCCGGTGGACCGCTGCATCGAATGCGGCTTCTGCGAACCGCAATGCCCGTCCCACGGCCTTACGCTGTCGCCGCGCCAGCGCATCGTCGGCTGGCGCGAGCTGGCGCGCCGCCAGGCCGCCGGCGAGGCCCCCGGCCAACTCGGCGAGGACTACCTCTACATGGGCCTCGACACCTGCGCCACCTGCGGCCTGTGCTCCACCGCCTGCCCGGTGGGCATCGAGACCGGCGCCCTCACACGCGCGGTGCGCGGCGAGCAGCTCTCGGGCGTGGCGCGCAGCCTCGGCCGCGTGGCTGCCAACCACTTCGGCGCCACCCAGGCGCTGGCCCGCACCGCCCTCAAGGCCGGCCACCTGGCCGAGGCCATCGTCGGCCCCAAGGCGCTGGCGCGGCTCACCGGCGGCGCCTGGAAGGAAGGCATGCCCAAACCCCAGGCCCTGCGCTACGACATCACCCGCGCGAGCGGCGACAAGGTGGTGTATTTCCCCACCTGCGCCGGGCGCATGTTCGGCGCCGACACGCCCGAGCATGCGCTCTCGGCCACCGTCATCCGGGTGCTGGAGCGCGCCGGCTACGCCCCCATCGTGCCGGAAGGCGTGAACAGCCTGTGCTGCGGCCAGTCCTTCGCCAGCAAGGGACTCGCCGAGGACGCCGACCGCAAGTCGGCCGAGCTCGAGGCCGCCCTGATGAAGGCCAGCAACAACGGCGAATACCCGGTGATCCTCGACGCCAGTGCCTGCAGCCTGCGCATGAAGACCTTCCTCGCCGAACGCCTCAAGGTGTACGACCTCGTCGAGTTCGCCCACGACGCCCTGCTGCCGCGCCTGATGCTCCACAAGAAGGCCGAGCCGGTGCTGGTGCACCTCAACTGCTCGGCCCGCCGCATGGGCTTCGAAGCCAAGCTCAGGCAGCTCGCCGCCGCCTGCGCCGACAAGGTGGTGCTGCCCGCCGAGGTGAAGTGCTGCGGCTTCGGCGGCGACCGCGGCTTCGTGGTGCCCGAGCTCAACGCCCACGCCCTGCGCAAGCTCCACGCCGACGTGCCGGCCGGCTGCTGCGGCGGCTACTCCAGCAACCAGACTTGCGAGATCGGCCTCACCGACGCCACCGGCCTGCCCTACCGCTCCATCGTCCATCTGCTCGACGAATGCAGCGCCGAGGCGGCGCGGCTCGCCACCTGCTGAACCCATGTCTGTCGGGCTTCAGCCCGACAAAACCCGCCACAGCCCCCGACAAATCAACCCTTTCACCCGACACCCCCGCATTCACCAAAGGAGGAAACACCGAATGCAACCCTGGATGCAAATCTACGACCCGCTGGGCAACCTCTGGTTGTCCTCGCTGGTCGCCGCCCTGCCGATCATCTTCTTCTTCGTGGCCCTCGCGGTGCTGCGCATGAAGGGGCATGTCGCCGGCACCATCACCGTCGCCATCTCGCTGGCGGTGGCCATCTTCTTCTACAAGATGCCGGTGGAAATGGCGCTTGCCTCGGCCGGCTACGGCTTCCTGTATGGCCTGTGGCCGATCGCCTGGATCATCATCGCGGCGGTGTTCCTCTACAAGATCACGGTCAAGACCGGGCAGTTCGACATCATCCGCGCCTCGGTGGTGTCGATCACCGATGACCAGCGCCTGCAGATGCTGCTGGTCGGCTTCTCGTTCGGTGCCTTCCTGGAAGGTGCGGCCGGCTTCGGCGCCCCGGTGGCCATCACCGCCGCGCTGCTGGTGGGCCTGGGCTTCAACCCGCTGTACGCCGCCGGCCTGTGCCTGATCGCCAACACCGCCCCGGTGGCCTTCGGCGCGATGGGCATCCCCATCATCGTCGGTGGCCAGGTGACCGGCATCGACCCCTTCAAGATCGGCCAGATGGCCGGCCGCCAGCTCCCGCTGCTGTCGGTGATCGTGCCCTTCTGGCTGGTCGCCATGATGGACGGCTGGCGCGGCATCAAGGAAACCTGGCCCGCCATCCTGGTCGCCGGCCTGAGCTTCGCCGTCACCCAGTTCCTCACCGCCAACTACATCGGGCCGGAGCTGCCGGACATCACCTCGGCGCTGGTCAGCCTGATCTGCCTGACGGTCTTCCTGAAGAACTGGAAGCCGAAGCGCATCTTCCGCTTCGACAACCAGCACCACGCCGAACTGGGCGAGGACAGCCACCACAGCTTCGGCCAGATCATGAAAGCCTGGTCGCCCTTCGTGATCCTGACCATCATGGTCACCATCTGGAGCCTCAAGCCCTTCAAGGCCCTGTTTGCCAAGGACGGCCCGCTGTACGCGCTGGTGTTCCAGTTCCCGGTGCCCATGCTCGACAAGCTGGTCATCAAGATGGAGCCGATCGTCGCCAAGGCCACGCCTTACGCCGCGGTGTACAAGCTCGACATCCTGTCGGCCACCGGCACCGCGATCTTCATCGCCGCCATCATCAGCATGGTCGTGCTGGGCATGCGCGGAAGTGAGGCCGCCAAGGCCCTCAAGGAGACCGTGATCGAGCTGAAGCGCCCGATCTACTCCATCGGCATGGTGCTGGCCTTCGCCTTCGTGGCCAACTACTCCGGCCTGTCGGCCACCCTGGCCCTGCTGCTGGCCGGCACTGGCGCGCTGTTCCCGTTCTTCAGCCCCTTCCTGGGCTGGCTGGGCGTGTTCCTCACCGGCTCCGACACCTCGTCGAACGCGCTGTTCTGCTCGCTGCAGGCCACCACCGCGCACCAGGTCGGCGTCTCCGACACCCTGCTGGTGGCGGCCAACACCACCGGCGGCGTCACCGGCAAGATGATCTCCCCGCAATCCATCGCGGTCGCCTGCGCGGCGGTCGGCCTGGTCGGCAAGGAATCCGACCTGTTCCGCTTCACCGTCAAGCACAGCCTGCTGTTCGCCACCATGGTCGGCATCATCACCACGCTGCAGGCCTACGTGTTCACCTGGATGATTCCCTGATCCATCGCACTGCTTCTTCAACGCCGGGGTGAGGCGCCCCGGGGGAGCCTTGACGGCGGCCGCGCAAACGGCCGCCGTTTTTTTGCGCATACTGCAGCCGACAGCCGCATTTCGGCACACAGACAGCGCACCAAGTCTTGCGGAGAGCCGGCCTCTTCGGCCAGTCTACGTCACATTCCGACACAGAATCGGCGCTGCCG
>JAEUNU010000046.1 GCA_016789125.1 Zoogloea sp.
GCCCGGCCAGCCCCTGGGCCGGCCGTAGCGAAGCGCGCACTGAAGGCCGTTTCGAAGGCCGCCGCGACTTCGCCGAGAAGCGCCACGGCGAATTCTCCGAGCGCCCGCGTCACCCGGAGCACCGCACCGAGTTCCCCCACGTGGCCAAGCGCAGCTCGACCCACCACAACTCGGGCAGCGGCTTCGGCGGCGGCCGTAGCGAAGGCACCGGCGGCAAGCCCCGCGCCGGCCGCACCTTCAACCGCGACCGCTGATCGGCCAGCCGGCCAGCGCTGACGCTGCACGCCAAGGGCGCCCTCGGGCGCCCTTTTCCGTGGACGCCCGCGGAGCAGGGCCCGGCAAATAGCTGGTGAAAGACCCTTCACTTCCACAGGGCAAAGGCTGCATCCACTGCCTATCATGGAAGCTGAAGATGTCATGGACGGGGCAATTTCGCCCTGCCGCCAGCCCAAAAACCACCAAGGGAGAACACCATGAAGATCAGCAGCCCCGTCGTCGGCGAAATCGAAGTCTCACCCGAGCGCGTCATCACCTTCCCGGCCGGCCTGCCCGGCTTCGAGGCCTGCCGCCAGTTCGCCCTGCTGCACACCGAGGGCAACGAAGCCCCCACGCTGTTCATGCTCCAGAGCCTGGACGACGCCGACGTGGGCTTCACCGTCACCACCCCCGACATCCTCGGTCTCAACTACGAGTTCGCCCTCAGCGACGCCGAGGTCGACGACCTGCAGCTCACCGACCCGGCCGACGTGAGCGTGCTGCTGATCGTCCGCCGCGACGGCGCCAACCCGGTGCACGCCAACGTGATGGCCCCGCTGGTCATCAACACCGCCACCCGCCGCGGCCTGCAGAAGATCATCGGCAAGGTGGACACCAGCGTCACGCTGAAGGCTGTCGGCTGAGCCCAGCTCACCCCGGGGGCACCGCCAAGGCTGGCGGCGGCCCCGGCCTCCTCGCAGCGCTTGCGGGGGTTGCGATTACCCTCTGTCGCCTCATTCTTAGGCGGCATCGCCTGATCTTTAGGCAATCGAGGGCCCAACTTACCCTCCGTCGCCTAAAAATAAGGCGACAGACCCTCCCGCCGACCCTCCACCGCCTCAAAATCAGGCACGGCCGCCTCAAAATGAGGCGCGCGAGGCTTCCCCTGACCCTCGGCCGCCTAGAAATGAGGCAACCGAGGGTGCGCAACACCCTCGGCCGATGAAATCCCAGCCCTCACCGGGGGCTGTCCGCACGCCCGGGCCGCGCCCTTGGGCGACGGGCCGGGGCGCACGGCATCAGGGGTAGAGCAGGAAGGGCCGCCGGGTTTCCTCCCACTCCCGCTCGTCGGCCAGGGCCAGGGCGTCCAGGTCACCGGGGCGGGAGGTGTTGTCGTCCACCCACTCGCGCAGGATCTCGGAGCCGTTGATGAGGTCGATGGCCAGGCGGTCGCGCTCGTACTCGTAGGGGAAATCCCGCCACAGCAGGTAGTTGCGCTGCAGCCGGCGGATCGCCTTGAAGGCCAGGGCCTGCAGGCGCCACGGCCGGAAGGCGGCGTGGTTGTAGTGGGCCGGGTCCTCCACGTGGATCTGCACGCCGTTGCACAGCTTGCCGGCGTGCTTGTGGAAGGTGGGCTCGAACCAGCACTCGCGCAGCCTGCAGCCGGCCAGCCACTTGGGGGCGAAGGCCTGCATCTCGGCGATCACCTTGCGGGCGTCGATGTCGGGCGCGCCGAAGAGCTCCAGCGGGCGGGTGGTGCCGCGACCCTCCGACAGGGTCGTGCCCTCCAGCATCACGGTGCCGGCGTAGGCCCGGGCCATCGACAGGTTGGGCGCGTTGGGGCTGGGGTTCACCCAGCTGCGCTCGCTGGCGGGCCAGCCGTAGCCGGGGGCCGCGTCGGGTTCCCAGCCTTCCATCGTGATCACCTGGCAGTCCACGTCGAGCTTGAGGGTGGCGATGAACCAGCGGGCGAGCTCGCCCATCGTCAGGCCGTGGCGCATCGGCAGCGGGCCGGCGCCGACGAAGCTCTCCCAGCCCGGCTGCAGCAGGGTGCCCTCCACGGGCCGGCCGACGGGGTTGGGGCGGTCGAGCACCCACACGGCCTTCTTGTGTTTGGCGGCGGCCTCGAGCACGTAGCGCAGGGTAGTGATGAAGGTGTAGATGCGGCAGCCGAGGTCCTGCAGGTCGACGAGCAGCACGTCGAAGCGGTCCATCATCGTCGCCGTGGGGCGGCGCACCTCGCCGTACAGGCTGAACACCGGGATGCCGTGCTGCGGATCGAAGAAGTCGGGCGACTCGACCATGTTGTCCTGCTTGTCGCCGCGCAGGCCGTGCTGGGGCCCGAAAGCGGCGGTGATGTGCAGGTCGGGCAGCGCGATCAGGGCATCGAGGGAATGGGTCAGGTCGCGGGTGACCGAGGCCGGGTGGGCCAGGAGGGCGACCCGCTTGCCGGCCAGCGGGCGGCGCAGTTCGGGGTCGGCGAGCAGACGGTCGAGACCGAATCGGATCATGGCGTGGGCACTCTCAAGGCAAGGGCCAGGCCCTCGCGGTGGTGAAAATCGGGCTGGCCGGCGGGGTGGCGCAGGGACCAGTAGGAATGGTGGCCCGAATCGCGGCCATCCTCCGCCTCGACCACCGCGGTGAGGCCGATGCACAGCTCGCCGGGCGGCAGATGGTGGGCGCCGAGCCGCACAGCCAGCTCCAGCGTGTCACCTGCGCGGTTCACGGTGATCTGCGGCGCCGGCAGCACGGGCGATTCGACCCGCTCACGGTAGCCGGCAAAGTCGAAGCGCATCCACTGCCCGTTGGGCGAGAAGTTGAACTCGCGGTAGGCCGCCTCGCCCGGCGTGCCCACAAAAACCTCGAAACAGGTGTGGGCCCACAGGCGCTCGGGCGGAAGCCGCGTGGCGGCGTCGGGGATGCGCAGCGCCGCGAGCTCGCCGCGGAGGCGCCACACCAGCGCCAGCCCGCCATCGGGCAGCATCCGGGCGCCGGCCACGAGGGCGCGCACCGCGGGCTCCGGTGAATCGGGGTGGCAAACCAGGGCGAGGTCGGCAGAGGCGGGCATCGGCGGCAAATCGGGCGGGTGTCGAACAAGATTGGACAGGCCGGCAGTTTAGCGGGCTTTGTGCAACGCGTTAAACTCCTGCCCATGTCCAACGCACCCCGCCTGCGCAGCCTCTCCGACCGCCTGCGCCAGATCGCCCTGTTCGAGGTCGGCGGCCTGCTGCTGATCACCCCGCCCTTCGTGTGGCTGAGCGGCCAGCCGGCCCTGCCTTCCCTCGGCCTGCTGGCGATCCTGGCGCTGATCGCCGCGGTCTGGAACGGGCTCTTCAACACCGCCTTCGACTGGGCCGAGGGCCGCCTCACCGGCCGCCCGGCCGACCGCCGCCCGGTGCGCCTGCGGGCCGTGCACGCTGTTCTCTTCGAAGGCGGCCTGCTGCTCCTCACGCTGCCGGTGATCGTGCTGTGGACCGGCCTCGGCTGGTGGCCCGCCCTCATCGCCGACCTCGGCCTCGCCGCCGCCTACGTGGCCTACGCCTTCGTCTTCAACATCGCCTACGATCGGATCTTCCCGATCGGTGCTGCCCCCCAACCCTGACCCCCGGAGCCACCCATGCCCACCACCACCCTCGTCATCACCGGCATGCAGTCCGACGACTGCCTGCGCACCGTCATGAACGCCATCCAGGACCTCCCCTGCATCGGCTACGTGGACGTCTCGATGGCCACCGGCGAAGCCACCATCGAGCACACCCCGATGGTCTCGGAGGGCGACATCCGCGCCGCCATCGAGGGCGCCGGCTTTCCGACCAAATAAGCGCACGTATAATCGCGGCCTCGTGCCCTCCCCGCCAGGATTCCCCGTGTCCGAACGCCTCAAAGTCACCGCCCAATACCTCCTCCCCAAGCAGGCGCTCACCGTGCTGGCCGGCAAGCTGGCCGGCGCCCGGGCCGGCGGGCTCACGACGCGGGTGATCCGCTGGTTCGTCGGGCGCTACGGCGTGAACATGGCCGAGGCCGCCAACCCCGACATCGCCAGCTACCCCAGCTTCAACGAGTTCTTCACCCGCCCGCTCAAGCCCGGCGCCCGCCCGCTGGCCGACGCCGACTACATCTGCCCGGTCGACGGGGCGATCAGCCAGTTTGGCCGCATCGAGCGCGACCAGATCTTCCAGGCCAAGGGCCACAGCTACTCCACCCACGCCCTGGTGGGCGGCGACCGCGACCTGGCGATCCAGTTTCAGGACGGCGAGTTCGCCACCCTCTACCTCAGCCCGCGCGACTACCACCGCATCCACATGCCCTGCGACGGCCGCCTGACGCGGATGATCTACATCCCCGGCGACCTCTTCTCGGTGAACCCCGTCACCGCCCACGGCGTGCCCGGCCTGTTCGCCCGCAACGAGCGGGTGGTGTGCGTCTTCGAGAACGACGCCGGCCCCTTCGTGCTCACCCTGGTGGGCGCCACCATCGTCGGCAGCATGGCCACCGTGTGGCACGGCCAGGTCAACCCGCCGCGGCCAGGCACCATCAAGGAGTGGGACTACGCCCCCGGCGAGGTCACGCTCAAAAAGGGCGACGAGATGGGCCGCTTCCTGCTCGGCTCCACGGTGGTGATGCTCTTCCCCAAGCGGCGCCTGCGTTTCACCGAAGCCTGGACGCCAACCCGGGCGATCCGCATGGGCGAGGCGATGGGGAGCCGGGTGATGCCGGCGTGATGCCGGGCTGAACCTGCGCTGTCGGGCTGAACCCCGACCTACAAGCCGCCACGAGTAGAAGCACCGATACCCGCCTCCGGAGGCCCCATGCGCCCGCTGCCGCTGATCGTCATCGCCCAGCTCTTCGGCACGTCGCTGTGGTTTTCGGCCAACGCCGCCGGCAGCGACCTGATGGCCGCCTGGGCCCTGCAGCCGGCCGACCTGGGGCGGCTCACCAACGCCGTGCAGCTGGGTTTCATCCTCGGCACCCTGGGCTTTTCCCTCACCGGCCTGGCCGACCGCTTTGCGGCCAGCCGCATCTTTGCCGTCTGCGCGGTGCTGGGCGCCGCCGCCAACGCCGCCTTCGCGCTGCTGGCCGGCGGCATGGACAGCGCGCTGCCGCTGCGCTTCGTGGTCGGGCTGGCGCTGGCCGGGGTGTACCCGCTGGGCATGAAGCTGGTCGTCAGCTGGGTGCCCGAGCAGGCCGGCGCGGCGCTGGCCTGGCTGGTCGGCATGCTCACCCTCGGCACCGCCCTGCCCCACGGGGTGCGCTTCCTCGACACCGGCTGGGGCTGGCAGGCCACGGTGCTGGTGTCCTCGGGGCTGGCCCTGCTGGCCGCCGCGCTGATCGCCCGGCTCGGCGACGGGCCCCACCTCAGGCGCAAGGCCGGCGCCCCGCCGCTGCGCCTCGGGCGCGTCGTGATGGCCTTCGCCGACCCGCGCTTCCGGGCCTCGGCCCTCGGCTATTTCGGCCACCAGTGGGAGCTCTACGCCTTCTGGACCCTCGTGCCGCTGCTGGTCGGCCAGGCGGGCGGCGGCACGGTGTCGGGGCCGGCCTTTGCGGTCATCGGCATCGGCGCCGTGGGCTGCGTGGCCGGCGGCTACCTCAGCCGGCGCATCGGCAGCGCCCGGGTGGCGGCCATCGCGCTGGCCACCTCGGCCGCCTGCTGCGCCGTCTACCCGCTGCTGGCCGGCGGGGCCGAATGGCTGCTCGGCGCGCTGATGCTGCTGTGGGGCGCCAGCGTGGTGGCCGACTCGCCCCACTTCTCGGCCATGTCGGCGCGGGCCTGCCCGCCGGAGATCGTCGGCAGCGCGCTGGCCTTCCAGAACGCCATCGGCTTCGCCATCACGATGGCCTCCATCGCCCTCGTCACCCGCGCCTGGCCCACGCTGCACGAACAGGTGGCGTGGCTCCTGCTGCCCGGCCCGCTGCTCGGCCTCGCCGCCCTGTGGCCCCTGTGGAAGCCCGGCGCCCCGCCCGCCAACACGCCATGATCCCGATCCGCTACGTCGAACCCGTCTTCCGCCCGCCCTCCGAGGCCCAGTCGCTGATCCTGCCCGTCACCGACGGCTGCTCGTGGAACCAGTGCACCTTCTGCGAGATGTATACCGCGCCGCAGAAGGCCTTCCGCGCCCGCAGCGAGGACGAGGTGCTGGACAGCATCCGGCGCACCGGCGCCCTGTACGGCAGCCAGCTCCGCCGCGTCTTCCTCGCCGACGGCGACGCGCTGGTGCTGCCCACCCGCCGCCTGCTCGCCATCCTCGACGCCATCCGCCAGCACCTGCCGTCGGTGCGCCGTGTTTCCAGCTACTGCCTGGCCCGCAACCTCAAGAAGAAGAGCGTCGCCGAGCTCACCCAGCTGCGCGAGGCCGGCCTCACGATGGCCTACCTGGGCGCCGAATCCGGCGACGACGAGGTGCTCGCCAAGGTGAGCAAGGGCGAGACCTTCGACACCACCCGCGAGGCCCTCGACAAGCTCGGCGCGGCCGGCATCACCCGCTCGGTGATGATCCTCAACGGCCTCGGCGGCCAGTTGCTGTCGGCCCGGCACGCCGACAACTCCGCCCGCCTCGCCAACGCCACCCAGCCCGAATACCTGTCCACGCTGGTAGTCAGCTTCCCCCAGGGCGAGGAACGCTTCCGCGCCGGCTTCCCCGGCTGGGAGCCCCTCGGCCAGCACGGGCTGTTCGTCGAGATGGAGCGCTTCCTGTTGCAGCTGGAACTCCGCAAGACAGTTTTCAGATCGGACCACGCCAGCAACCTGCTGGTGCTGAAGGGCACCCTCGGCGCCGACAAGGCGCGGCTGCTGGAACAGGTGCGCCAGGCCATCGCCTCCCCCGAGAACGCCCGGCTGCGGCCGGCGTGGGCGCGGGGGCTGTAGAAACGGATCTCGCCCCGCCATGCCCCACCAGACCCACCTCAGCTTCACCACCCGCCCCCGCGCCACCCTCGAGATCACCGCCGACGTGGCCGCGGCGGTGCGCGCCTCGGGGGTGCGCTGCGGGCTGGCCCACGTCTTCGTGCAGCACACCAGCTGCTCGCTGATGATCACCGAGAACGCCGACCCGGACGTGCGGCGCGACCTGGAGACGCTTTTCGCCCGCCTCGCGCCGGATGGCGACCCGGCCTACCGGCACGATCTGGAGGGCGATGACGACATGGCTGCCCATGCGCGCAGCGTGCTGTCGGGGGCCAGCCTGACGATACCGGTGGGCGACGGGCGCCTGCTGCTGGGCACCTGGCAGGGCATCTACCTGTGGGAGCACCGCACGGCCAGCCACGCGCGGCGGGTGGTGGTGACGGTGCTGGGTTAAGGCACCAGAGGGGCCCCAAGCGCCCCCCGGCGCCGCTCCGCGCGGCCCGGCCCCAAGCCCGTCACGGCCGCCGGGGCGTGCGGATGCTATGCTCGCCGGGTCTGCCGCCGGAGCCGCTGGCCCGGCGGCCCTGCCGTTGCCCGGAGCTGCCCCGCATGAAACACGAATTCACCCTGCGCACCCTCGGTGCCGCCATCGGCCTGGCGCTGGCTGCGCCGGCTCTGTTCGCCCAGACGCCCGCCGCGGCGCCCAAGCCGGCCACGCCCGCGCCGGCCACCGCCGTGAAGCCTGCCCCCGCCACCGCGGCGGCCCCGGCCAAAACGGCCGCCGGCCCTGCGACGACACCCGTCGCCACACCGACCGCAGCGGCTTCCGCGGGCACCCCGTCCGCCGCCGGCACCGCGCCGGCCGACCCCAACGCCGCGCCACCCGCACCGCCTCCGCCGCCGCTCTCCGACATCATCTTCACCAACGGCGACGTCATCACCCTCGACGACAAGCGCCCGGCGGCCCAGGCGGTGGCGATCAAGGGCACCAGGATCATCGCGGTGGGCAAGAGCAAGGAGATCCTCGCCCGCTGGAAGAGCGAGGGCACCGAGGTGGTGGACCTGGCCGGCAAGGCCCTGGTGCCGGGCTTCGTCGATGCCTGGGGGCAGCTGTCGCGGCTGGGGCTCTATTCGGTGGCCGCGCCGCTGCAGCCGCCGCCCGCCGGCAGTGTGAGTGACATCAACGGCCTGGTGCGCAGCCTGCGCGACTGGAGCAAGGCCGACCTGGCCCAGCGCTTCGGCTGGATCATCGGCTACGGCTACGACGACAGCCGCCTGCGCGAGCAGCGCCCGCTCAGCCGCCAGGACCTCGACGCGGTATCCACAGACAAGCCGGTGTTGGTGATCCACCACTCCGGGCGCCAGGTGGTGATGAACAGCCGCGCGCTGGAGCTCGCCGGCATCACCCGCGACAGCGTGAGCCCGCCGGCCGGCCGCATCGGCCGCTGGCCGGGCTCCCGAGAGCCCGACGGCAGCCTCGACGGCGCCGCCGCCACGGCGCTGCTGGGTGCCCTGCCCAAGCTCTCCGCCGACGACCGCCAGGCGCTGATCCAGCAAGGCCAGACGCTCTACCTGCAGAACGGCTACACCACCGCCGTCGAAGGCCGCGCCACCCCCGAAGACCTGGCCCTGTACA
>JAEUNU010000052.1 GCA_016789125.1 Zoogloea sp.
CCGATCACGAAGGCCTGGGCGAGGCCGTCGGGGCTGGGCTGGACGGCGTATTGCAGATTGAGGCCCCACTGGTGGCCGTCGCCCAGGAGCTGCTGGAAGCGCGGGGTGTCCTGCGGGGTGGAGATGATGAGGATGTCGCGGATGCCCGCCAGCATGAGGGTGCTGAGGGGGTAGTAGATCATCGGCTTGTCGTAGACCGGGATGAGCTGCTTGGAGACGGCCAGGGTGGCCGGGTGCAGCCGGGTGCCGGAGCCGCCGGCGAGGATGATGCCTTTGCGTTGCATGGTCGGTGCCTTTGTCGGTTATTGAATTATTCGAGGAATGCGGGTCTGCCGGGCTAGCGTGCTGTAGGTGCGAGCTTGCTCGCACAACGCGGCCTACCCCAAGGCCAATCTCTGTTCAGCCTCTGCGGGCGAGCAAGCTCGCCCCTACAAAATTTCGTCGAGCATCCGGTCCACCCCGAGCTGCCACGCTGGCAGCGTGAGGCCGAAGGCCTGCCGGAGCTTCCGGGTGTCGAGCCGGGAGTTGGCCGGGCGCTTCGCCGGGGTGGGGAAGGCGCTGGTGGGCACCGGCAGGATGGCGTCGGGGGCGACCCGGATGGCGCGGCCCCGGGCGCGGGCGTATTCGATGACGTGGCGGGCGTAGGCGTGCCAGGTGGTGGTGCCGCCGGCGACGAGGTGGTAGGTGCCGGCAAGCTCGGGGCGCTCGAGGGTCATCCGCGCGGCGTGGGCGGTGACGTCGGCGAGGAGCTCGGCGCCGGTGGGGGCGCCGTGCTGGTCGTCGATGATGGTGAGCGTGTCGCGTTCGGCGGCGAGCTTGAGCATGGTCTTGGCGAAGTTGCCGCCGCGAGCGGCGTACACCCAGCTGGTGCGGAAGATGAGGTGGCGGCAGCCGCTCTGGCGGATGAGGTCTTCGCCCTCCAGCTTGGTGGCGCCGTACACCGACAGCGGGCCGGTGGGGGCGTCTTCGGCGCGGGGGGTGTCGCCGCTGCCGTCGAAGACGTAGTCGGTGGAGTAATGCACCAGCAGCGCGCCGAGGGCGGCGGCTTCGCGGGCGAGGACGCCGGGGGCCAGCGCGTTGAGGGCGCGGGCGAAGTCGGGTTCGCTCTCGGCCTTGTCGACGGCGGTGTGGGCTGCGGCGTTGACGATGAGGTCGGGGGCGACGGCGCGGACGGTGGCGGCGAGGCTTTCGGGGTCGGCGAAGTTGCCGGAGAGGCCGGGGGCACCGTCGTGGTCGAGGGCGACGATGTCACCGAGGGGGGCGAGGCTGCGCTGGAGCTCCCAGCCGACCTGGCCGTTCTTGCCGAAGAGGAGGATCTTCATGGGGAGTGGGGAGTAGGTATTGGGAAGTGGGGCCGGGGTTGGGCGGGGTGTGCTGGCGGCAGCGGGCTTGGGGGTCGGTAGGGCTGTAGGGGCGAGCTTGCTCGCCCGCGAAGATTGAACAGGGGGTCTGCCCCGGTTTGGCCGGCTGTGGGCGAGCAAGCTCGCCCCTACACGCCCCGCCGTTCAGCTGCGCCCTGCGTAGTTCTTGTCGAGCCAGTCGCGGTAGGCGCCGCTTTGCACGTGGGCGACCCAGTCTTGATTGGCGAGGTACCACTCGACGGTCTTGCGGATGCCGGTTTCAAACGTCTCGGCGGGGCGCCAGCCGAGTTCGCGCTCGATCTTGCGGGCGTCGATGGCGTAGCGGCGGTCGTGGCCGGGGCGGTCGGTGACGTAGGTGATGAGGCGGCTGTAGCTGCCTGCGGCGTCGGGCTTGAGTTCGTCGAGGAGCGCGCAGAGGGTGTGCACGATCTCGATGTTGGGTTTCTCATTCCAGCCGCCGACGTTGTAGACCTCGCCGGGCTTGCCGGCCTGCAGGATGGCGCGGATGGCGCTGCAGTGGTCGGTGACGTAGAGCCAGTCGCGGATCTGCTGGCCGTCGCCATACACGGGGAGCGGCTTGCCGGCCAGGGCGTTGGCGATCATCAGCGGGATGAGCTTCTCGGGGAAGTGGTACGGGCCGTAGTTGTTGGAGCAGTTGCTGGTGGTGACCGGCAGGCCGTAGGTGTGGTGCCAGGCGCGCACGAGGTGGTCGGAGGCGGCCTTGCTGGCGGAGTACGGGCTGTTGGGCTCGTAGGTCTTGGTTTCAGAAAAGGCCGGGTCGTTGGGGCCCAGCGAGCCATACACCTCGTCGGTGCTCACATGGTGGAAGCGGAAGGCGGCCTTGGCCTCGGCGTCCAGGCCCATCCAGTGGCCGCGGGCGGCTTCGAGGAGGGTGAAGGTGCCGTTTACATTGGTGCGGATGAAGTCGCCCGGGCCGTGGATGCTGCGGTCCACGTGGCTTTCGGCGGCAAAGTGGACGATGGCGCGGGGCTGGTGCTCGGCGAGCAGGCGGTCGATGAGTTCGCGGTCGCAGATGTCGCCGTGCACAAAGATGTGCCGGGCGTCGCCCTTGAGCGAGGCGAGGTTCTCGAGGTTGCCCGCGTAGGTGAGCGCGTCGAGGTTGACGACCGGCTCGTCGCAGTTGCGGAGCCAGTCCAGAACGAAGTTTGCGCCAATGAAGCCGGCGCCGCCGGTGACGAGAATCATCGAGAATCCTTGATTGGTAAGCGGTTCAACGGTTAGCGCGACATTATGGCATCCCGCACGGGTAAGAATCCGCTGCATTCCACACACCGGGCAAGGGGAAACACACGGAAACAGGGGTCAATCTGGGCTGCAGTCCTGCCGTAAAGGCTCCACAGGCACTTTCGACCAGGCTGCGGCCATGCCGGGCCTTATCTTTTCTGCAGGGACGAGACCGCCACGATGAAGCCGTTCCGCAATGAAGTACCCGAACGTCTGCTCCAGGGCATCGTCGCCCCGACCCTGCTCGCGGTGCTCGTCACCCTGGTGCTGGGCGCGATCATCATCTCGCGCATCGACGCGGCCCACACCCAGGCCCGGGGGGTTTCCTTCGTGCTCGAAACGAGCGAGATCACCCTCAAGATCGAGGAGCGCTTCAAGGCCTACCGCCAGGTCCTGCGCGGGGCACGGGCCTTGTTTGCGGCATCCCAGGTGGTGACCCGCGAGGAATGGCGACGTTACGTGAGCACCCTGCGCCTGCACGTGGATTACGCAGGCATCCAGGGCGTCGGCTTCGCCCAGGCCATCCCCGCCGCCGAGCTGGCCGAGCACGAGCGGCGCGTCCGGGCCGAGGGCTTCCCGGACTATCGGGTGAGCCCCCCCGGCCCCCGGGAGGAGTACACCTCCATCGTCTTCCTCGAGCCCTTCGACTGGCGCAACCAGCGGGCCTTCGGCTACGACATGTTCTCGGAGCCGGTGCGCCGCGAGGCGATGGCCCGGGCCCGCGGCCTCGGCGTGCCGGCCCTCACGGGCAAGGTGCGCCTGGTGCAGGAGACCAGCACCGATGCCCAGTTCGGCGTGCTGCTCTACCTCCCGGTGTTCCGCCAGAACCAGCCCCTCGGCACTCCGGCCGAGCGGGAGCGTGCGCTTGTCGGCTGGGTGTACAGCCCCTTCCGGATCGGCGACCTGATCACCGGCACCCTGGGCGATGCGGGCCACCACCTGCGCATCCGCGTCTTCGACGGCCACGACCTGACGCCCGACACCCTGCTCTTCGACAGCCACCCCGGCGGCAATCCGCCCGACAGCCCGCTGCAGCGCAAGACCCTGCTCGAGCTGGACAGCCGGGTGTGGACGCTGGTTTTCGACCACACGCCCGGCCCCACCGCCCACGACCCTGCCCCCGCCCCGCTGCTCGAGAAGCTGGCCGTGGTGCTGATCGGCGGCCTCTTCGTACTGCTCACGGCCGCCTTCTGCGTCTCGCGCCAGCGCGCCCGCGAACTGGCCCGCACGAGCGCGTCCCTGCGGGCCAGCGAGGCGCGCTACAGCTCGCTGGTCAACCTGTCCCACGACGGCATCGCGGCCCTCGACGACGAAATGCGCTTCACCTTCATCAACCCGCGCCTGGCCCGCCTGCTCGGCTACACCCGGGAGGCGCTGCTGGGCCGCAGCTTCGATTCGCTCTACCCCAGCCACGACTTCGGCAGTGGCCAGACGCTCTCCGAGCGCCTCGCCCGGGGCCACGCCACCAGCTTCGAGCAGCAACTGGTCAAAGCTGACGGCAGCCTCCTCACCGCCATCATCGCCGACACCCCCGACCTGGACGAGGAAGGCCGCCTGCGCGGCGTGATCGTGACCCTCACCGACATCTCCGAGCGCAAGGAGTCGGAGCAGCGCGTGCATTACCTCGCCACCCACGACTCCCTCACCGGCCTCGCCAACCGGCCGATGTTCCTCGAGCATCTCCACACCAGCCTGCTCATCGCACGCCGCCACAACACCCGCTTCGCCGTGCTGTTCCTCGACCTCGACCGCTTCAAGGAGGTCAACGACAGCCTCGGCCACGCCGCCGGCGACGCCCTGCTCGTCGAGACGGCCCAGCGCCTGCGCCGCAGCCTGCGCGCCAGCGACCTGCCGGCCCGCCAGGGGGGGGACGAGTTCATGGTGCTGCTGCACGACATCAAGACCGAAGCCGAAGCCCTCGGCGTGGCCGACAAGATCCGCCAGGCCATCGACCGGCCCTTCCACGTGGAGGGCCATGAATGCAGCGTCGCGGTGAGCATCGGCATCGCCCTCTACCCGGACGATGGCGACGATGCCGAAACCCTCACCCGCCGGGCCGACGAGGCCATGTACCGGGCCAAGATGTCCGGCCGCGGCCAGGGCGCAGCGAGCCGCCCGCACGCGGATGGCCCCAGCGGCTAAAATGCCCGATGCGCAACGCCGCCACCCGAGCGGCGACCAAACCAGGAGACCTCATGTCCCGCCACACCAAGATCGTCGCCACCCTCGGCCCAGCCTCCTCCGACCTCGCCACCCTCGAGCGCCTCGTCCAGTCGGGCGTCGACGTGGTGCGGCTCAACTTTTCCCACGGCACGGCGGAAGACCACATCAAGCGGGCCAACCAGATCCGCGACGCGGCCCAGCTGGCCGGGCGGCCGGTGGGCATCCTCGCCGACATGCAGGGCCCCAAGATCCGGGTCGGCAAGTTCGTGGATGGCAAGATCACCCTGCAGCGGGACGCCGAGTTCATCCTCGACGCCAAACTCGCCGAACCGGGCAATGCCCAGCGCGTCGGCCTCGACTACAAGGACCTGCCCCGCGACGTGAAGCCCGGCGACGTGCTGCTGCTCGACGACGGGCGCCTCAAGCTGGCCGTCGAGCGCGTCCTCGGCCACGAGATCCACACTCGCGTGAAGGTGGGCGGCGAGCTCTCCAACAACAAGGGCATCAACCGCCAGGGCGGCGGCCTCACCGCGCCGGCGCTCACCGCCAAAGACATGGACGACATCAAGACCGCCGCGCAGATCGGCGTGGATTTCGTCGCCATCTCCTTCCCCAAGGGCGCCGCCGACATGTACATGGCACGCCAGCTGCTGCGCGCCGCCGGCAGCAGCGCGGTGCTGATCGCCAAGATCGAGCGCACCGAGGCGGTGGCCAACCTCGACGAGATCCTCGACGCCTGCGACGGCATCATGGTGGCCCGCGGCGACCTTGCCGTGGAGGTGGGCGACGCCGCCGTGCCGGCCCTGCAGAAGCGCATGATCCGCCTCGCCCGCGAGAAGAACAAACTCGCCATCACCGCCACCCAGATGATGGAGTCGATGATCCACAGCCCGGTGCCGACCCGCGCCGAAGTCTCCGACGTGGCCAACGCGGTGCTCGACGGCACCGACGCGGTGATGCTGTCGGCCGAGACCGCCTCCGGCAAGTTCCCGGTCGAGGTGGTCGAGTCGATGGCACGCATCTGCCTTGAGGCCGAGAAATCCGCCGAGGT
>JAEUNU010000070.1 GCA_016789125.1 Zoogloea sp.
CCGATCACCGCGTTGGCCTCGCCGGTGGCGATGCGCACGGCGTGGAGATCCGCGGGCCGGTCGGCGATGCGGATGTGGCTGAACGCCGAGCCGCCGTTCTGGGCCGGGGCGGTCATGTCGAGCACCGTGACGCCCGTGCCGTCGAGGTGGGCGGCCATGCCGATCAGCGCGCCGATGGTGACGACGCCGGTGCCGCCGACGCCGGTGACGAGGATGCCCCACGGCTGACCGGTGGCGGGCAGCCGCGGCGCCGGCAGCGGGCCGAAGCGCTCGGCCTGGCCGGCCTGGACGCGGCCGTGGCGCAGGCGGCCGCCCTCGACGGTGACGAAGCTCGGGCAGAAGCCGTTCATGCACGAGTAATCCTTGTTGCACGCCGACTGGTCGATCTGGCGCTTGCGGCCGAACTCGGTCTCGACGGGCAGGATGGCCATGCAGTTTGATTCGCGGCCGCAGTCGCCGCAGCCTTCGCACACCGCCTCGTTGATGAAGACGCGGGTCTGCGGGTCGGGGTAGGTGCCGCGTTTCCTGCGGCGGCGCTTCTCGGCGGCGCAGGTCTGGTGGAAGACGATCACCGACACGCCGGGCAGGGTGCGCAATTCGCGCTGGATGGTGTCCATCTCGTCGCGGTGGCGCAGCTGCACGCCGTGGGGGATGTCGGCGACCCGCCAGGGCGTCTCGCTGCCGTCGGTGACCAGCACGATGCTGCCCACGCCTTCGGCCTGCAGCTGGCGCAGCAGGCGCGGCACCGTGAGTTCGCCATCCACCGGCTGGCCGCCGGTCATCGCCACCGCGTCGTTGAAGAGGATCTTGTAGGTGATGCCGCTGGTCGGCTGGCGGCCGTGGCGGGGCCGATTGAAGGCGGCCACCGCCTGGCGGATCGCCAGGATGCCCGAGTGGAAGTAGGTGCCGTCGCCCAGGTTGGCGAAGATGTGGTGCTCGTCGGTGAAGGGCGCCTGGCCGACCCACGGCACGCCCTCGCCGCCCATGTGGCTGAAGGTGGCGGTGCGGCGGTCGGGCATGAAGCTGGCCATGTAGTGGCAGCCGATGCCGGCCAGCGCGCGGCTGCCGTCGGGCACGTGGGTCGAGGTGTTGTGGGGGCAGCCGGGGCAGAAGGTGGGCACCCGGTCGATGGCGAACACGCGGTGGCCGAGCATCGCCTCCTTGGCCTGCAGGAAGGCCAGCCGCTGCTCGATGTGCTCCGACGTGAAGAAGCGCCCGATGCGCCCGGCGATCACCCGGGCGATCATCGCCGGGCTCAGCTCGCCGGCCGCCGGCAGCAGCCAGTCGCCGTGGTCCACCATGATGCGGCCGTCGGCGCCGGTGCTGTGGATCAGCGCCCATTCGCCCTTCTCGTCGAACTTGCCCACCACCCGCGGGCGCACGTCCTCGCGCCAGTTGTAGAGCTCCTCCTTGAGCTGGTATTCGATGAGCTGGCGTTTCTCCTCGATCACCAGGATCTCGTCGAGGCCCTCGGCGAAGCGCCGCACGCCCTCGGCTTCCAGCGGCCACACCATGCCCACCTTGTAGAGCCGGATGCCGATCTGGGCGGCGAGGGCCTCGTCGATGCCCAGGTCGTCGAGGGCCTGGCGCACGTCGAGGTAGCTCTTGCCGGCGGTGATGATGCCCAGCCGCGGCTGGGGCGAGTCGATCACCACCCGGTTGAGCCCGTTGGCGCGGCAGTAGGCCAGCGCGGCGTAGAGCTTGTGGTGGAGCAGGCGCTTCTCCTGCACCAGCGGCGGGTCGGGCCAGCGCAGGTTGAGGCCGCCGTCGGGCAGCACGAAGTCGTCGGGTTCGCGGGTGACGACGCGCATCGGGTCCACGTCCACCGAGGCCGAGGTCTCGACCGTGTCGGCCAGCGCCTTGAAGGCTACCCAGCAGCCCGACCAGCGCGACAGGGCCCAGCCATGCACGCCGAAGTCGAGGTATTCCTGCACCCCGGCCGGGGCCAGCACCGGCATCATCATCGACTTGAAGAAGTGGTCGGTCTGGTGGGGCAGGGTGGACGACTTGGCCGCGTGGTCGTCGCCGGCGATCGCCAGCACGCCGCCAAACCTGCTGCTGCCGGCGGCGTTGGCGTGGCGGAAGACGTCGCCGCAGCGGTCGACCCCCGGCCCCTTGCCGTACCACATGGCAAACACGCCCTGCACCCGCGCCTTGGGCGACAGCGACACCTGCTGGCTGCCCCACACGGCGGTGGCGGCGAGGTCTTCGTTGATGCCCGGCTGGAACACGATGTCGTGCTCGGCGAGGTGGTCGGCGGCCTTCCACAGGCTGAGGTCCAGCCCGCCCAGCGGCGAGCCCCGGTAGCCCGACACGAAGCCGGCGGTGTTGAGCCCGGCGGCCCGGTCGCGCTCCCGCTGGATCATCAGCAGGCGGACCAGCGCCTGGTAGCCGGTGAGGTACACGCGGCCGGATTCGGTGGTGTATTTGTCGTCCAGGGATGCGCTGCGGACGGGGCGGGGATCCTGCTCGGCCATGGTGTTGTCCTCGCAAAAATCGGTGGGACGATCTGCGCGACAAAGCTGCCGCCGCGCGACGCTGCCTGCTTCATTGGAGGCGGCAGCGACGCGCGGGTTCCTCAGAAATAGAGTTGCCAGCCGAGCTGGATGCTGCGTTCGCTGTGGCGCTCGTCAGGCAGCTCGAGCTCGGTCCACTCGTAGCCGGCCACCAGGTTGCTGTGCGGGCCCATGCGGGTGCGCAGGCGGGCGCGGGCGCTGCTGCGCTCGAGGCGCCGGTCGAGGTACCACTGGCGGCCGGCTTCGAGCTGCACCCGGCTGTGCTCGCCCAGGTCGCGCAGCACGCCGACCAGCGGGCCGCTGCCGATGGCCCAGTTTTTCTGCAGGGCGGCGTGGCTGAGGAGCTGGTTCTCGAGGAACACATAGCCCAGCAGCGGCGCCCCGCCGAGCTTCCATTCCCACGCCGCGCCGGGGCCGCCGGCGAGCATCGGGGCAATGGGGCGGCCGGCGCCCAGGCTGCGCTCCCAGCCGAAGCGCACCTTCCACGACAGGGGCTGGGTCCACGCCCGGCGCGGCGCCACCGAGACGATGTCGACGGGCAGGAAGCGGTCGAGCTGCCAGCCGCGGCCTTCGCGCTGGCTGGCGGCCAGGTCGCCGAAGCGGATCTGGGCGCCACGGGCGTAGCCGCGTTCGGGGTCGAGGAGGTCGTGGTAGGCCGGGCGCAGCTCGAGGAACAGCGCCGCGTCGCCCGCCAGGCTGCCGGCGGCGAGGCCGGCGCGGGCCGAGGCGTGGCCGGTCTCGGGGCGGTCCGGCACCGGCACCGCACCGGTGTCGATGGCCGGGAGCGTGCTGCGGCGGGTCTGGATGGCCTTCAGGCGGGCGAGGGCTTCGTCCTGCCCCAGCTTGCCGCCGTGGCCGCGGAAGGCCACCAGGCGGTCGGCGAATTCGAGCTGCTCGATGGCCAGCGGGCTGTCGCCCAGGGCCTCGGGCGTGGTGCCGCCGTCGGCCACGGCGATGGCGGCTTCCAGCTGGGCCGGGGCGAGGCGGCTGGCGCGGTGGGCGAGCTCGGTGCCGGCCGAGGCGCGGAAGTGGATGTCGGTGACCAGCCCCGGCGTGGCGGCCACCACGCCCTTGACGGTGTCCACCGGGATCGCCGTCCAGAAAAACTGCTGCGAGATGCGCAGGCCCGGGCGCGCCACGTCGAGCAGGCGCAGCATCATGTACGAGCAGTTCTCGTCGAAGAACCAGTAGTCGAAGCGCGTGGCGCCGATCTCCCAGGCGTGGCGCAGCAGCTGGCGGGTTTCGGCGGTGCTCAGGTTGAGCTGGTATTCCCACACGTCGCGGCTTTCCATGTCGCTGTATTCGCGCACCTTCACGTAGTAGGGCGAGCTGGAAAGCATGCCGGGGTAGAGCCCGGTGAGGCCCTTGAGGGCGAAGCTGAAGCCGTCGCTGGCGTCGGCCTTGGCGGCGTAGTTGATGGTGTAGGCGAGCAGCCGGGTGGCCTCGGTCTGGCCCACGGCGTCGATGCGCAGCAGGGTGTGGCCGAACATCGAGGCCGGGCTGTTCACGTAGGCCGACGGGAAGACCAGTGTCACGCCGGCCGGGTTGATCTCCGCCATCCAGGCCTCGAGCCGCGGGCAGGGCTGGGCCGGCAGGGTGGCGGTGTCGATGCCGAGGCGCGTGCGCAGCCAGTGGAGCCGGGCCGGGAAACGGCACTGGGGGTGGCTGTCGGGGGCCTCGGGGCGGGCCGGCTCGAACAGGCGGACGAGGGTCGCGTCGAGCTCGGCGGCGGGGCTTCTGGCGCCGTCGGGGGCGTTGAAGAAGCCCGGATCGTCGGCCAGGCTGCGCAGCCGGCGGGTGAGCGGGTGGGGCTCGTACTGGAGCAGGTCGGCCCAGGCCGGGTCGTCGGCCAGCTGCAGGCTGCGGGCGCGGGCCTGGAGGACGCCAGGGCCGTCGGCCCGGGCCGGGAGGGCAGCCGCGGCCAGGCACAGGGCGGCGCCGAGGGCGAGCAGAGTTCGCATGGGATGGTGGCGGGCGGCGGGCGTTAAAAAGCCCTGTGCGGGCACAGGGCTGTAGTGTGCGGCGGGCCGTGGGCTGGCCAGGGCCCGCTGTGCTGCGGCAATCAGACGGCTTCGGCGTACTTGGCGAGGCGGGCGTCGGACTGCAGGGCGGCCTTCAGGCGGGCGGCGATGCTGTCGGCGGACTCGACCGAGGCGAAGATCTCGGCGTGGCGGGCCTTGGCGAGGCTGACGAAGGCGGCCTTGTCGGCGGCGTCGACCTTCAGCAGCGCGGCCAGCGCATCCAGGGTTTCGCCCTGGCCGGAGGCGGCGTCGCGGGCCAGCTGGGACTTGTTGCCGTCGATGAACAGGGCGGTCTTCCAGTTGGAGCTGACCACGCCGTCCTGGGTACAGCCGAGGGTGCCGGAGGTGATGCCGAAGGTCTGGTTGCCGAAGGTGCCGTTGGTGGTCACCGCCAGAACCTGCGGGGCGATTCCCTTCTGGCCTTCGAAAACCTTGGAGCCGAGGCCGCAGGAACCGACGTTGTTGGCCGCGGCGAAGGCGGTAACAGGGAGAGACACGAGCGCTGCGAGAAGAATTTTTTTCATTATGCAATCCTCTTGGTTGTGTTCCTGTTCTGGCATTGCCGATGCAATGCCAGAACGATCTTAGCGCAAACCGGGCAGCTTGCCAGCGCGGCGTGCGGGGGTGTTGTTTTGGCGCACGCGGGGCGCCCGGGTTTACGCCCGATATGCCGCCTGCACCACGCCCGGCGGCAGCACCTTGCCGGGGTTGAGGAGGTTCTGTGGGTCGAGGGTGGCCTTGAGGCTGGCCATCACCGCCACCGCGTCGCCGTGCTCGGCGAGCAGGAAGTCCTGCTTGCCGATGCCGATCCCGTGTTCGCCGGTGCAGGTGCCGTCGAGGGCCAGGGCGCGCTCGACGATGCGCCGGCCCAGCGCCTCGGCGGCCTCCACCTGCTCGGGCTGGTCGGGGTGGGTGAGGATCACCACGTGGAAGTTGCCGTCGCCCACGTGGCCGACGATGGGGGCGATCAGCCCGCTGGCGGCGATGTCGTCCTGGGTGCCGGTGATCGCCTCGGCGAGCCGCGAGATGGGTACGCAGACGTCGGTGGAGATGGCCTTGCAGCCGGGCACCAGGTTGATGCTGGCGTGCAGCACCTGGTGGCGGGCGTGCCACAGGCGGTTGCGGTCTTCCTGGCGGGTGGCCCACTCGAAGCCCTCGCCGCCGTTGTCGCGGGCGATCTCCTGCACCGTCTGGGCCTGCTCCTCAACGCCGGTGGGCGAGCCGTGGAACTCGAAGAACAGCATCGGCGCCTCGCGCAGGCTGGTCTTACTGTAGCGGTTGACGGCCTGCACGGTGAGGGTGTCGAGCAGCTCGATGCGCGCCACCGGCACGCCCAGCTGGATGGTCTGGATCACCGTCTGTACTGCGCTCGCCACGTCGGGGAAGGCGCAGGTGGCGCTCGACATGGCCTCGGGCAGGGGGTGCAGGCGCACCGTGACCTCGGTGACGATGCCCAGCGTGCCCTCCGAGCCGACGAACAGGCGGGTCAGGTCGTAGCCGGCCGACGACTTGCGGGCCCGCCCGCCGGTGCGGATCACCCGCCCGTCGGCCAGCACCACCTCGAGGCCCAGGGTGTTCTCGCGCATCGTGCCGTAGCGCACCGCGTTGGTGCCCGAGGCGCGGGTCGACACCATGCCGCCCAGCGAGGCGTCGGCGCCCGGGTCGATCGGGAAGAATAGCCCGCTGCCGTGGAGCGCCGCGTTGAGCGCCTTGCGCGTCACGCCGGGCTGCACCACGGCGTCCATGTCCTCGCCGTGCATCGCGACGATCTGGTTCATCTCGGAGAGATCCAGGCACAGCCCGCCATTGACCGCCAGGATGTGGCCCTCCAGCGAGCTGCCCGCGCCGTAGGGGATCAGCGGCACCTTGTGCTCGCGGCACAGGTTCACGATCTCGACCACCTCGGCGGTGGAGTGGGCCCACACCACGCCATCGGGCAGTGCATCGGAGAAGTGGGATTCGTCGTGGCCGTGGTGGGTGCGCACCGCCTCGGCGGTGGAAAAGCGCTTGCCGAAGCGCTCGGCGAGGGCGGCGGCGAAGGGCGTGGGCAGGGGCATGGCGGCGTGGAGAGTGGAGAGTGGGGAGCGGGCGTCAGGTTAGCGCGCTTCACTGCCGATTTCCATCCGGGGTGCTCCGTAGATCGGGGGTTGGCGCAGCCTAAGCCGACGCTCACGCGCCATCCTGTAGCCCCAGATGTCGAGTTAGCCCGGAGGGCGTAACCCGACATCTGGGCGTGGCACTGGCGAGCCTGTCAGAATTTTTGTGTTTGAGGCATAACGTAAGTCCCGAAAGGAAGAGTTATGCCAAGGAAGAAACCGAAACAGCCCCTGCCGCCCGTTGCGGCGTTGCCTGAGGGCGCGCAGGAGTGGCTCGACCAGGTGGTGAGCGGACCGATGACGGCGGGTGCTGTCGAGGACGTGATGCGCGGGATCAAGAAGGCCTTGATCGAGCGGGCGCTGCAGGCCGAGCTGAGCCATCACCTGGGCTACGCAGCGGGCGAGGAGAAGCCCGCTGCGAGCACCAACCAGAGGAACGGCACGAGCGGCAAGACCGTGCTCACCGACGACGGGCCGCTGCGCATCGACGTGCCGCGGGACCGGGCCGGGCAGTTCGAACCGCAGTTGATCGGCAAGCACGAGAGGCGCTTCACGGGCTTCGACGACAAGATCATCGCGATGTACGCCCGCGGGATGAGCGTCCGCGAGATCCAGGCGTATCTGCTGCAGATGTACAACACGGAGGTGTCGCCGGACTTCATCAGCCAGGTCACCGACGCGGTGATGGACGAAGTGTTGCAGTGGCAGAGCCGGCCGCTGGAGGCGGTGTATCCGGTGGTGTTCTTCGACGCGCTGCGGGTGAAGATCCGCGAGGACGCGGTGGTGCGCAGCAAGGCGGTGTTCCTGGCGCTGGGCGTGCGGGCCGACGGCAGCCGGGAGATCCTCGGGCTGTGGATCGAGCAGACCGAAGGGGCGAAGTTCTGGCTCAAGGTCTTCAACGACCTGAAGCTGCGCGGTTGCGAGGACATCCTGATCGCCGTCACCGACGGGCTCAAGGGCATGGCCGAGGCGCTGGAGGCAGTGTATCCGCGCACGACGTTGCAGACGTGCATCGTGCACCTGCTGCGCAACAGCCTGAGCTACGCGGGCTACAGGGAGCGCAAGGCGCTTGCCGATGCCCTCAAGCCGATCTACCAGGCGGTGAGCGCCGAGGCCGCGCAGGCGGCGCTGGAGGCGTTTGCCGAAGGAGAATGGGGCCAGCGCTTCCCTACGGTGGCCGCGGCGTGGCGCCGGGCGTGGGAGCAGGTGATCCCATTCTTCGCGTTTCCGCCGGAAGTGCGCCGGGTGATCTACACCACCAACGCCATCGAGAGCCTCAACGCCGGGATCCGCAAGATTATCAAGACGCGGGGCCACTTCCCGACCGACGAGGCGGCTACCAAGCTGATCTGGCTGGCGCTACGCAACATCACGGCCGACTGGAAAAAGCCGATGCTGCGCTGGAGGGCGGCGATGAATCAGTTCGCCATCCTCTATACCGACCGTTTCATCCCGGCGATGGCACGGTGAGCCGATTCTTCCTGCGCTGCCGCGGCAGCGCAGGAAGAATCAAGACAGCCTCGAACACAAAATTACGGACACTCCCCCTCAAACACAAAAATTCGGACAGGCCCCCACCCCC
>JAEUNU010000076.1 GCA_016789125.1 Zoogloea sp.
CACCAGCAGCAGGACGCCGCCGGCCACCACCTTGCGGCTGTTGCCCACCGCCCAGTGGAGCATCTTCAGGTAGGGCGCCTTGATCCTGGCGATCAGCCAGGTGTCGTGGCCCGGGCCGCCCTTCAGCAGGTAGGACGACAGCACCGGCGTGAGCGTGAGCGACAGGAACAGGGACACCGCCAGCGCGATCGCGATGGTGTAGGCCAGCGGGGCGAACATCTTGCCCTCCATGCCCTGCAGCGTCATCAGCGGCAGGAACACCAGGATGATGATGCTGACCCCGAAGATCACCGGTGTGGCCACCTCCTGCACCGCATCGAAGATGATGCGGACCTTGCTCTCCCCCCGGTCGGCCGCGTGGCCGAGGCGCTCGAAGGCGTTCTCGACCACCACCACCGAGCCATCCACCATCAGGCCGATGGCGATCGCCAGCCCCCCCAGGGACATCAGGTTGGCGGAGATGCCGTAATGGTTCATCGCCATGAAGGTCATGAGGGGCGTAAGCACAAGGGTCGCTACCACGATCAGGCTGGAGCGCACGTCGCCGAGGAACAGGAAGAGCACCACCACCACAAGCACGACGCCCTCCAGCAGCACCTTGGTGACCGTCCACAAGGCCGCGTCGACGAGCTCGGAGCGGTCGTAGTAGGGCACGATCCTGAGGCCGTCGGGGAGCATGCCCTTGTCGTTGATCTCGGCCACCCGCGCCTGGATGCGGCTCACCACCTCCTTGGCGTTGCCGCCGCGCAGCATCATGACGATACCGCCCACCGATTCGGTGGTGCCGTTCTTGACCACCGCGCCCTGGCGCACCTCGTGGCCGAAGGTCACCTCGGCCACGTCACGCACGAAGACCGGCGTGCCGTCCACCTCCTTGAGCACGATGGTCCCGATATCAGCCAGGCTCTTCACCAAACCGACACCTCGGATCAGGTACTGCTCGGCATACTGGGGCAGCACGCCGCCGCCCGAGTTGGCGTTGTTGCGCGCCACCGCCTCGTACACATCACGCACCGTGAGCTGGTAGTGGCGCAGGCGGTCGGGGTTCACCAGCACCTGGTACTGGCGGTTGTAGCCGCCCTGGGAGTTGATCTCGGCCACGCCCGGGATAGAGCGCAGCAGCGGGCGCACCACCCAGTCCTGCACGATGCGCCGCTCGGTGAGCTCTTTCTCGGAGAGCTTGCGGTCGCCGTCGTCGGGGTGGTCGAGGGTGTATTGATACACCTCGCCCAGGCCGGTGGACACCGGCCCGAGCACCGGCACCACGCCCTCCGGCATGCGGGCGCCCACCTCGATCAGGCGCTCCATCACCAGCTGGCGCGCGAAATACACGTCGGTGGCGTCGGTGAACACCAGGGTGATCAGCGACAGGCCCGGCTTGTTGAGGGAACGCATTTCCTCGAGCCCGGGCAGGCCGGTCATGGAGATCTCGAGGGGCACGGTGACGAAGCGCTCGACCTCCTCGGGCGAGCGGCCCGGGGCCTCGGTGGCGATCTGCACCTGCACGTTGGTCACGTCGGGGAAGGCATCCACCGACAGCTTGCGCGCCGCGTTGAAGCCAAAGGCGAGCAGGATCACCGCCACCACGACCACCACCAGCCGCTGCTGGAGGGCCGTTCGAACAAGGGATGCGATCATGCCTTACTCCAGTTCCTTGCGCTTGCGCTCGTTGTTGAGATGGAAAGCTCCCGCTGCCACGATGCGCTCCCCCGCCTTGAGGCCGTCGAGCACCGGGCGCTGGCCGCCGCTCTCGGGGCCCAAGCGCACCGGGGTGAGGCGATAGGTGCGCTCCGCGGTCTCAACGAAGACGTGATCGGCGTTGTTCTCGCGCACCACCGCGTCGGCCGGCACCACGATGCGCTCGACCGCCGCGGCCTGGATCAGCATCGTCGCCAGCATCGCCGGCTTGAGCTGCCGCCCGGTGTTGTTCACCCGGCTGCGCACGGTGACCGTACGAGTTTCCGGGTTGACCGTGTCGGCCACGTAGATGAGCTTGCCGGTGAGGCGCGCGCCAAGGGCGGGCACCTCGATGTCCACCGCCTGGCCGGTGCGCACCAGCGCCGCCTGCTGCTCGGGCACCTCGGCGGTCACCCACACCTCGGACAGGTCGGCCACCACGTACAGCGCGTCGGCCGGCTGCACCACCTGGCCCTGGGTGATGCGGCGCTCGACCACCGTGCCGGCCACCGTCGACACCACCGGCGTCACCGAATTGATCGCCCCGTTGTTGCCCAGCCGCGAGATCGCCGCCTGGGACATGCCGAGCACCCGCAGCTGGTCGGCCGCGGCGCGCTGCTCGGCCGAGGCGATCGCCAGTTCGCTCTCGCGGCGCTGCAGCTCGGCGCGGCCGATCACGTCGGCGGCGAACAGCTGGCGCGCCCGCTCCACGCTGCGTGCCTGCAGGTCGGCCTGGGCGCGGGCCTTGAGATAATCGAGCTGGGACTGGCCCAGCTCGGTGCTGTTGATCACCGCCAGCGCGTCGCCGACCTTGACCTGCTGGCCCAGGCGCACGTTGATCTCGATGACGCGGCCGGTCACGGTGGCGCCGATGCGCGACACCCGGTATTCGTCGAAATCGACCCGACCGGCCACCCGCAGGGTGTCGGACACCGAGCGGGCGCCGGCCGGCGCCACCTTGAGGTCGGCGCCGAAGTTGGCGGGCACGCTGACCAGCAGCGGATCGGGCTTCTCGGCCTTGGCGCCGCTGTCGAGGGCGGTGGAGATCTCGTCCCCGGGCGGCTTGCCCTGGGGATTGGGCGCATCCTTGCAGCCGGCGAGGACGAGCGTGGCCGTCAGCATGGCCAGGGCGAGGGGCTGGAACTTGAAAGTGGGCTTCATGGGAAGGGTCCGGATCATTGGGGCGCGCGCAGGCGCTCGATTTCGATGACGGCCAGCTGCAGGGCGTAGCGGGCGGCGATGAGTTCGTTGCGGGCGGCGCGGAAAACGCGCTGGGCATCCAGGTATTCGAGGATGCCGCGCTCGCCGAACCGGTAGGCCGCCTCGGCCACCTTCATGGTGGCCTCGGCATCGCGCAGGATGCCGTTCTCGAGGGCATTGACCTGGGTGCGGGCGATCTCGTATTCGCGGTAGGCGCCCTCCAGGGCCTGCAGCAGCACCAGCTGCTGGTTGGTCTCCTCGCTGCGGCTGCGGGACAGCAGGGCGGAGGCCTCGGCAACCTGCCCCTGGCGACGGTCCCAGATCGGCACGTTCACCACCAGCCCGAGCCGCGTGTCATTCAGCTCGCGGTCGCGCTCGTTGGCCACCTTCAAGGCCAGCTCTGGCTGGCGACGCAGGCGCTCGAGCTCGAGCTGGCGCTCGGCCCGGCGCACCTCGGCCTGGCTGCGCAGGAGCTCGGGGTTGCGCGCCAGGGCTTCGGCCCGCAGATCGTCGAGGGCCGGCACCGCCGGACTGCGGGCGAGGCTGCCATCGACCTGAAAGTCCGCCGGCAGCGTCGGGCCGACCACGCTCCGCAGCGCCGCCCGGGCCTGGGCCAGGCGCAGGCGGGCGCTTTCGGCCACCTTCTGGGCGTTGAGCAGCTCGGTGTCGGCCTTGATCAGTTCGAAGCGCGGCGATTCGCCACTGTTTACCCGCACCGCCACCTTGCTGCGGATCTGCTCGGCGATGCCCAGGTCTTCCTGGCTCGCCCGCAGCTCGGCCTGGCGGCGCAGCAGGTCGAAGAAGCGCTGATCGAGGCGCGCCAGCAGGTCGTTCTGCAGGCCGCGCCGCTCGGCCTCGCGGGCTTCGAGGCCGAAGCGCGCGGCGTCGATGCGCGCTTCACGCTGCCACGGGTTGTCGATGCGCTGGGTCAGCGCCATGCTCTGGGCGCTGCCGGCCACCGCGCCGGGCATCCGGGCGCGGCTGCGCCCGGCCAGGAACTCGACCTCGGGGTTGGGGTAGGCGCCGGCCGTGGTGACCTGGGCCCGGCCCGCCTCGACGTAGGCCTCGGCGGCCGCGACGGAGGGGTGCGTGGCGCGGGCCATTTCACGCAGGGCCTGCAACGAGTAGGCCGCCCCCGGCTGGACGGACGCGGGCACGGCGTCAGCGCCCGGCGCCGCGAGGGCAGGCACCGTCGCCGCGGTGAGCGCGACGGCAATCAATACTTTCCTGAGCATGGAGATCCTTCGGCGCACAAGCGCGCCGTTTGATTTGATGAGGACGGAGGACGGCTCGAGGCCAGGCCGGGACAGCCCCGGCACGGCACGCACTGCGAGCCACCCACGGAGGGCGTCGCTCAGGCCTGTCGCGGCGGTGGCGAGGTGGGACGCGGAAGGATGGAGCTGAAACCGGGCAGCACGACGGACGGCCGCACTTCGAGGAGGATCTGCCGCGGCAGCGCGAACACGCTGACGATAGCCGGGCAATCCTGGGGGTCTCCGCCGTCGCCGTCGAAGCTCAAATGGCTCAGCTGCTGCACCTGCCCCTGCTCGACCAGCTCGGAGGCCGACTCGCAGGCGTCTTGTGCACTGGCCGCGCCCGCCCACGTTAGGACGAGGCAGGCGAGCACGAGCGTCAGGAGTCGATGGACAGGTTGCATTGCAGCATAGTGACACCACGGCCAACATGGGAGTTCCCGTGTAAGCAAAAAAATCGGGCGCCTTTGGCGGCCGGAGGCGTGACTATAATCGCAGCTTTTCCGATTTTGTCCTAATCATGCTGCGTCGCATCATCCTGCTCCTGCTGGTCCTCCCGACCCTCGCCTTCGCCCAGCTCGCGCCGCCGCCGGTCGCCGCCCGCGCCTGGCTGCTCCTCGACGTGGGCTCCGGCCAGGTCCTCACCGCCGAAAACCCCGACCAGCGCATCGAGCCCGCGTCCCTCACCAAGCTGATGACCGCCTACCTGGCCTTCGCCGCGGTGAAGGGCAAGACGCTGTCCCTCGACCAGACCATCCCGGTGTCGCCGAAGGCCTGGAAGGTGCCCGGCTCCAAGATGTTCATCGAGCCGCAGACTCCGGTCACCGTCAAGGAGCTGCTCCACGGCATGATCGTGCAGTCGGGTAACGACGCCTGCGTGGCGCTGGCCGAAGCCATCGCCGGCTCCGAAGAAGCCTTCGCCCAGCTGATGAACAAGGAAGCCGCCCGCCTCGGCCTCAAGAACACCCACTTCGAGAACGCCACCGGCCTGCCCCACCCGTCGCACCTCACCACGGTGCGCGACCTGTCGGTGCTGGCCACCGCGCTCATTCGAGATTTTCCTGAGTTCTACTCGATCTATTCCGTAAAGGAATACACCTACAACAAGATCAAGCAGCCCAACCGCAACCGCCTGCTCTTCCTCGACCCCAGCGTCGACGGCGTCAAGACCGGCCACACCGACAGCGCCGGCTACTGCCTGATCGCCTCGGCCAAGCGCAACGACCGCCGCCTGCTTTCGGTGGTGGTCGGCACCACCAGCGACAGCGTGCGCGCCCAGGAATCCCAGAAGCTGCTCAACTGGGGCTACCTGGCCTACGATACGGTCAAGGTGTACAGCGCCAACCAGGCCGTCACCGAGCCCCGCGTCTGGAAGGGCAAGGAGAACACCGTCAAGGCCGGCTTCCTCAACGATTTCGTGCTGTCGGTGCCGAAGGGCGACGCCGACAAGCTGAAGGCCAACGTGGTCAGCCAGCAGCCCCTGCTGGCGCCGATCGCCAAGGGCCAGCAGATCGGCACGCTGCAGCTGTCGCTGGGCGACAAGCCGATCGGCGAATACCCGCTGGTGGCCATCGACGAAGTGCCCCAGGCCGGCTGGTTCGGCCGCCTGTGGGACGCCCTGCGCCTGTGGATCAAGAACCTGTAAGGAGGCCGCGATGACTGAAGAAGGCCGCACGACGCTGCTCGAGTTCCCCTGCGAGTTCCCCATCAAGATCATGGGTGCGCGGGTGGACGACTTCGCCCAGACGGTACTCGAAGTGGTGCTGCGCCACGCCCCCGACTTCGACGCCGCGGCGATGCAGATGCGCCCGTCGTCGAAGGGCAATTACCTGTCGATCACCTGCACCGTCAATGCCACCTCCCAGGCCCAGCTTGATGCGCTGTACGTCGAGCTGTCGTCCCACCCGCTGGTGAAGGTCGTCCTGTGATCGTCCGCCGCCCCGGCCGCGTGCCCTACGAGCCCACCTGGCGGGCGATGCAGGATTTCACCGCCCAGCGCGATGCCTCCACGCCGGACGAGCTGTGGCTGGTCGAGCACCCACCGGTGTACACCCTGGGCCAGGCCGGCAAGGCCGAGCACCTGCTCCACGTCACCAACATCCCGCTGGTCAAGATCGACCGCGGCGGCCAGATCACCTACCACGGCCCCGGCCAGGTCGTGGGCTACCTGCTGCTCGACCTCCACCGCCGCGGCCTCAAGGTGCGCGAGATGGTGCACCTGCTCGAACAAGCCCTCATCGACTGCATCGCCGACTACGGCCTCGACGCCCGCCGCAAGGACGGCGCCCCCGGCGTGTACATCGACGACGCCAAGGTGGCGGCCCTCGGGCTGCGCGTAAAAAACGGCTGCAGCTACCACGGCCTGTCGCTCAACGTCGATATGGACTTGACACCATTTACCTGGATCAACCCCTGCGGCTATAGTGGGCTACAAACCATCCAACTCAAGGACTTCGGCGTGACTGAAGGGCCCGAGGACGTCGCGACCCGGCTCCTCGGCCACCTGCAGCGGCATTTCCCGGACGTCCCACCCACCTGACCAAAGGACAGCAGCTCCATGGAAGACACCGCCCGCAAGCAACGCGGCGCCGAGAAAACCGCGCGCATCCCGATCAAGATCGTCCCCGCCGAGCGGCTCAAGAAGCCCGAATGGATCCGCATCAAGCTCGGCGCCGGTGCCGAGGTCGAGCGCTTCAACGAGATCAAGGACACCCTGCGCGAGCACAAGCTGCACACGGTCTGCGAAGAAGCCTCCTGCCCCAACATCCACGAATGCTTCGGCAAGGGCACCGCCACCTTCATGATCATGGGTGACATCTGCACCCGCCGCTGCCCCTTCTGCGACGTCGGCCACGGCCGCCCCGAGCCGCTCAACGCCAACGAGCCGGCCGACCTGGCCAAGACCATCGCGGCGATGCGCCTCAACTACGTGGTGATCACCAGCGTCGACCGCGACGACCTGCGCGACGGCGGCGCCCAGCACTTCGTCGAGTGCATCCAGGCCACCCGCGCCGCCAGCCCCAAGACCACCATCGAGGTGCTGGTGCCCGACTTCCGCGGCCGCATGGAGATCGCCCTGGACATCTTCGACCAGGCTCCGCCGGACGTGATGAACCACAACCTCGAAACCGTGCCGCGCCTCTACAAGCA
>JAEUNU010000082.1 GCA_016789125.1 Zoogloea sp.
GTGCAGCCCTTTCCGGGTGTCAATTACACGGCCTTCCTGGTGCCCGGCCTGGTGATGATGACGGTGCTGCAGAACGCCTTTGCCAACAGCTCCTCGTCGCTTATCCAGAGCAAGATCACCGGTAACATCGTGTTCGTGCTGCTGCCGCCGATCTCCTACCGCGAGTTCTACGCCGCCTACGTGATCGCCGCGGTGCTGCGCGGCGCCATGTGTGGCGCCGGCGTGCTGCTGGCGGCGCTGCCCTTCGTGTCCATCGACATCGCCCAGCCCGGCTGGATCCTTGCCTTCACGCTGCTCGGCGGCGCCTTCCTGGCCAGCCTGGGTGTGATCGCCGGCATCTGGGCCGACAAGTTCGACCAGTTGGCGGCCTTCCAGAACTTCCTGATCATGCCACTCACCATGTTGTCGGGGGTGTTCTACTCGATCCATTCCCTGCCGGCCTTCTGGCAGGGGGTGTCGCATTTCAATCCGTTTTTCTTCATGATTGACGGTTTCCGCTATGGTTTCTTCGGTGTTTCGGACGTTTCTCCGTGGACGAGCATCGGAGTCGTGTTGACCTGTTTTGTCGTGCTCGCCGTAATCACCCTGCAGATGCTTGCCCGGGGTTACAAGCTGCGCGCCTGAGGATTGGTATAAATATGTTTGAAGCAACTGAAATCGAGCGGCTGATCGCCGCGGGCCTCGAATGCGACTTCCTGCAGATCGAGGGTGACGACGGTACCCACTTCACCGGCATCGTGGTCAGCCCGGCCTTTGAGGGCAAGCGCCGGGTGCAGCAGCACCAGGCCGTCTACGCTACCCTCGGCAAGCTGATGGGCAACGAGATCCACGCCCTCCAGCTCAACACCTACACGCCCGCCCAGTGGGCCGAACTCATCAAGGAACTGGGCTGAGAGCCCGCTGATCCATGGATAAACTGCTCATCGAGGGCGGCGTCCGGCTGTCCGGCGAGATCGCCATCTCCGGTGCCAAGAACGCTGCGCTGCCCATCCTGTGTGCGGCCCTGCTCACCACCGAGCCCGTCACCTTCACCAACGTGCCGCGTCTCAACGACGTGAACACCCTGCTGCGCCTGCTCGAACAGATGGGTGTCAAGGTGAGCCGCGACGGCGACGCCGTGACGCTCGACGCCAGCGGCGTGGACAAGCCCATGGCCTCCTATGAGATGGTCAAGACGATGCGCGCCTCCATCCTGGTGCTCGGCCCGCTGGTGGCGCGCTTCGGCGAGGCCCAGGTCAGCCTGCCCGGCGGCTGCGCGATCGGTGCCCGCCCGGTGGATCAGCACATCAAGGGCCTGCAGGCGATGGGCGCGGCGGTCAGCGTGGAGCACGGCTACGTGCACGCCAAGGTGCCGCGCCTGAAGGGCGCCCGCATCTTCACCGACATGGTCACCGTCACCGGCACCGAAAACCTGATGATGGCGGCCTGCCTCGCCGATGGCGAAACCGTCATCGAGAACGCCGCCCGCGAGCCCGAGGTCGTCGACCTGGCCAACTGCCTGGTGGCGATGGGGGCGCAGATCTCCGGCGCCGGCGGCGACGTGATCCGCGTCCGCGGCGTGGAAAAGCTCCACGGCGCCACCCACCGGGTGATGCCCGACCGTATCGAGACCGGCACCTACCTGTGCGCTGCGGCAGTGACCGGTGGCGAAGTGCGCCTCACCGGCACCTCGGCGAGCTACCTCGACGCCGTCATCGACAAGCTGATGGACGCCGGCTGCGAGATCACCGCCGAGCGCGACGCGATTCGCCTCAAGGCGCCGGCCCGCCTCACTGCGGTGAGCCTGCGGACCTCGCCCTACCCGGCCTTCCCGACCGACATGCAGGCCCAGTTCATGGCCATCAACGCGGTCGCCGACGGCACCGCGGTGATCCGCGAGACGATCTTCGAGAACCGTTTCATGCACGCGGTCGAGCTGCAGCGCCTGGGCGCCGACATCAAGATCGATGGCAACACCGCCTTCGTGAAGGGCGTCGCCGGCCTGCAGGGGGCCACCGTGATGGCCACCGACCTGCGCGCCTCGGCGAGCCTGATCATCGCCGGCCTGGTGGCCGAAGGGCGGACCACCATCGAGCGCATCTACCACCTCGACCGCGGCTACGAGCGGCTCGAGGAAAAGCTGAGCGCACTGGGGGCCCGGGTCAGCCGGCTGCGCTGAGGTGGCGCCAGCGGCGGGGCGGGCCCTGGCGCTCAGGCCCCGTGGCTGACGGCCAGCACCCGCAGCTGGATCGCGTGGCCTTCCGGAGTCTGCCAGTCGATGCGCTGGCCTACCGACAGGCCCAGCAGGGCGCTGCCCGCCGGCGAGAAGATCGACACCTTGCCGTCGGCGGCATTGGCCTCGTGGGGCCAGGCGAGGGTCAGTTCGTATTCGCGGCCCGAGGTTTCCTCGCGGAAGCGGGCGCGGCTGTTCATCATGATGACGTCGGCGGGCATCCCGTCGGTGTCGAGGATGTTGGCGCGTTCGAGTTCGGCGCGCAGGCCGTCGAGATCGCTGCGGTTGCGGGTCGGCGGCTTCGAGAGCAGGCCCTCCAGGCGTTCGAGATCGCTGGTGGACACGGTGATTTCGGGTTTCATGCAAGGCTCCTGATACTGAAAAATGAAAAGGGCCGAACCCGCCGGGAGCGGTTCAGCCACAGCCCCAAGGCTAACAGAACCGGCGCCGCGAACAAAGCCTGCCACCGGCAGGGCGGGCCGGAGCGCGGCCCGATCGGCTAGAATCACGTTTTAGGCACACAGATGACCATCTTGAACGGCATTACGCTTGCCCTTTCGAAGGGCCGAATCTTCGAAGAAACCCTGCCGCTGCTCGCCGCCGCCGGCATCACGCCGACCGACAACCCCGAGACCTCGCGCAAGCTCATCATCGGCACCAACCGGCCCGACGTGCGGCTGGTCATCGTGCGCGCCACCGACACGCCGACCTATGTGCAGTACGGCGCCGCCGACATGGGCATCGCCGGCAAGGACGTGCTGCTCGAACACGGCGGCGCCGGGCTCTACCAGCCCCTCGATCTCAACATCGCCAAGTGCCGGCTGTGTGTCGCGGCGCCCAAGGACTTCGACTACGCCGCGGCGGTCAAGCGGGGGGCGCGCATCCGTGTTGCCACCAAATATGTCAAGGCCGCCCGGGAACACTTTGCCGCCAAGGGCGTCCACGTCGACCTGATTAAGCTGTATGGCTCGATGGAACTCGCGCCGCTGGTGGGCCTGGCCGACGCAATCGTCGATCTCGTTTCCACGGGCGGCACGCTCAAGGCCAACAACCTGGTCGAGGTCGAGGACATCATGCCCATCAGCTCCCGCCTCGTCGTCAATCAGGCCTCCCTCAAGCTGAAGCGCGAGCTGATCCAGCCGGTGCTGGAGGCCTTTGCAGGAGCCGTCAAGAAATGAGTGAACAGATCCGCCGCCTGTCGTCCGCCGACGAAGGCTTTGCCGCCACCCTCGATGCCCTGCTGGCCTTCGAGGGCAGCACCGACGCGGCCATCGAGGACGCCGTCGCCAACATCCTCCAGGCGGTGCGCCGGGACGGCGACGCGGCGGTGGTCGAGTTCACCCGCCGTTTCGATCACCTCGACGCCGCCGACATGGCCGCGCTGGAGCTGCCGAAGTCCGAGCTCCAGGCCGCGCTGGCCAGCCTCAGCCCCGCCCAGCGCGAGGCCCTCGAGGCCGCCGCCGCCCGCGTGCGCAGCTACCACGAGCGCCAGGTGCTCGAATCGTGGAGCTACGCAGACGACTCCCCGGGCATGGCTGGCACCCGCCTCGGCCAGAAGGTCACGCCGCTGGATCGGGTCGGCCTGTACGTGCCGGGCGGTCGCGCCTCCTATCCCAGCTCGGTGCTGATGAACGCCATTCCCGCCAAGGTGGCCGGCGTGTCCGAGCTGATCATGGTCGTCCCCACGCCCCGTGGCGAGAAGAACCCGCTGGTCCTCGCTGCCGCGGCGATCACCGGCGTCGACCGGGTGTTCACCATCGGCGGCGCCCAGGCCGTGGCCGCGCTGGCCTATGGCACTCACAGCATTCCCCAGGTCGACAAGATCGTCGGCCCCGGCAACGCCTACGTGGCGGCCGCCAAGCGCCGCGTCTTCGGCACCGTCGGCATCGACATGGTGGCTGGGCCTTCCGAGGTGCTGGTCATCTCCGACGGCTCGGGCAATCCCGACTGGGTGGCGATGGATCTCTTCGCCCAGGCCGAGCACGACGAGCTGGCCCAGTCCATCCTGCTGTGCACCGACGCGGCCTTCATCGCCCGCGTCGAGGAGAGCATCGCCCGCCTGCTGCCCGAGATGCCGCGCCGCGAGACCATCGCCACCTCGCTGAAGAACCGCGGGGCGCTGATCCACGTGCATGACCTGGCCGAGGCTTGCCGGATCGCCAATCGCATTGCGCCGGAACACCTCGAGCTGTCCCTCGCCGACCCCTACCCATGGGTCGACCAGATCCGCCATGCCGGCGCGATCTTCATCGGCCACTACTCGGTCGAAGCCTTGGGTGACTACTGTGCCGGCCCCAACCACGTGCTGCCGACCATGCGTAGCGCGCGTTTCTCCAGCCCGCTGGGGGTGTACGACTTCCAGAAGCGGACCAGCCTCATCGACGTCTCCGAGGCCGGTGCCCAGGCCCTCGGCAAGGTTGCCTCGGTGCTGGCCCACGGCGAAGGCCTGCAGGCCCACGCCCGCTCGGCCGAGATGCGCCTGAAGGGCTGAGTCGTCAGGCTGGGCTGCAGGGCCCGGCAGTCGTAAAAAAAGCCGCACCCCTTCGGGCGCGGCTTTTTTTACGGGTGTAGTCGGTTCAGCCGAGGGGTGTAGTCGGTTCAGCCGAGGGGTGTAGTCGGTTCAGCCGAGGATCTCCTGCAGCGCCTCGACGAGCTGCACGCACTGGGCGTCGGTGCCGACCGTGATGCGCAGGAACTGGTCGATGCGCGCCGCCTTGAAGTGGCGCACGATGATGCTGCGCTCGCGCAGCGCCGCGGCCAGCCCGGCGGCGTCGTGGCCCGGATGGCGGGCGAAGACGAAGTTGGCGGCAGAGGGCAGCACCTCGAAGCCGAGGGCGCCGAGCTCGGCGCTGAGGGCCTCGCGGCTGGCGATGACCTGCCGGCGGGTGGTTTCGAAGTGCGCCTCGTCGTCCATCGCCGCGCTGGCGCCCACCAGGGCCAGGCGATCCAGCGGGTAGGAGTTGAAGCTGTCCTTGACCCGGGTGAGGGCCTCGACGAGCTCCGGCTGGCCAATCGCAAAGCCCACCCGCAGCCCGGCCAGCGAACGGCTCTTGGAGAGCGTCTGGCTGACCAGGATGTTGGGGAACTGCTTCACCAGAGATGCGGCGGTGGGGATCACGTCGAGGCCGCCGAAGTCCACGTAGGCCTCGTCGATCACGATCGGCGCGTCGGGCAGGGCTGCAGCCAGGCGGGCGATCTCGGCGAGCGGCAGCAGGCGGCCGGTCGGGGCGTTGGGGTTGGGGAAGATCACCGCGCCTACGCCGTCGGCGCCGCGGGCCAGGTAGTCGTCAACGCGGATCGAGAAGTCGTCGGCGAGCGGCACGGCCTCGAAGCTGATGCCGTAGAGGCCGCAGTACACCGGGTAGAAACTGTAGGTGATGTCCGGGAAGAGCAGGGGACGCTCGTGCTTGAGGAGCGCCTGAAAGGTGTGGGCCAGCACCTCGTCGGAGCTGTTGCCCACGAACACCCACTCGGGCGCGATGCCGAAATGGCGAGCAACGGCGGCCTTGAGCTGGCTGCCGGTGGGGTCGGGGTAGAGCTTGAGTCGGTCGGCGTCGTCGCCGAGCTCGGCGCCGATCGCCGCCAGCACCAGGGGGCTGGGCGGGTAGGGGTTTTCGTTGGTGTTGAGCTTGACCAGGTTGGCGAGCTTGGGTTGCTCGCCGGGAACATAGGGCGTCAGCTCGTGGACGACGGGGCTCCAGAAACGGCTCATGGCAGATCGGCTCGGCGGCAGCGTGTGCCGCAAGGGACGGTGAAAACGCTAGATGCTATCATGCCCTTTGTTCACCCAGTTTCGACTGTTTTTCCTGGAAAACCACGCAATGCGGCAAGCCGAAATATCCCGCGACACCCTCGAGACCAAGATCCGGGTCAAGATCGACCTGGACGGTAGCGGCAAGAGTCAGCTCAACACAGGCATCGGTTTCTTCGACCACATGCTCGATCAGATCGCCCGCCACGGCAGCTTCGACCTGGAGATCGAGTCCGTCGGCGACCTCCACATCGATGGCCACCATACCGTCGAGGATGTGGGCATCACCGTCGGCCAGGCCTTCGCCAAGGCGGTCGGCGACAAGAAGGGCCTGACCCGCTACGGCCACGCCTACGTGCCCCTCGACGAGGCCCTGTCGCGCGTGGTGGTCGACCTCTCCGGCCGGCCCGGGCTGGAGTTCGAGGTGCCCTTCACTGCCGGCATGATCGGCGCGCTGGACACCCAGCTTGTTTACGAATTCTTCCAGGGCTTCGTCAATCACGCCGGCGTCAGCCTGCACATCGATAACCTCAAGGGCCGTAACGCCCACCACCAGTGCGAGACCGTCTTCAAGGCCTTCGGCCGGGCGCTGCGCATGGCGGTGACGCCGGACCCGCGCCAGGCTGGCGTGATCCCGTCCACCAAGGGGGCCCTATGAACAAGGTTGCGATCATCGACTACGGCATGGGCAACCTGCGTTCGGTGGCCAAGGCCATCGAGCACGTCGCTGCCGATACGCAGGTCGTCGTCACCGCCGACCCGGCCGATGTGCGGGCGGCCGACCGGGTGGTCTTCCCCGGCCAGGGCGCGATGCCCGACTGCATGCGCGAACTCGACGCCCGCGGCCTGCGCCCGGCGGTGCTCGAGGCGGCCCGCAACAAGCCCTTCCTGGGCATCTGCATCGGCCAGCAGATGCTCTTCGAGCACAGCCAGGAGGGCGATGTGCCCGGCCTGTGCGTGTTCAAGGGCGAGGTGCGCCGCTTCCCCGACGACAGGATGGTCGGTGCCGACGGGGCACGCCTCAAGGTGCCCCACATGGGCTGGAACGAGGTGTGGCAGAAGCGGCCTCACCCCCTGTGGGCCAACATCCCCGACGGCGCGCGCTTTTACTATGTGCACAGCTATTACGTCGATCCGGCCGACCCGGCCATCGTCGCGGCCACCACCGACTACGGCATCCCCTTTACCGGGGCGGTAGCGCAGGCTAATATCTTTGCCGTCCAGTTTCACCCCGAAAAAAGTGCCGAGGCGGGTCTGCAGCTCCTGTCGAACTTCATGTCCTGGAAACCCTGACTTCCGGTCGCTTTTCATCTCCCCGTTTCGGTTTCAACTCCTCTTCCGCACTCTCTCGCTATGCTGCTGATTCCCGCTATTGACCTCAAGGATGGTCACTGCGTGCGCCTTAAACAAGGCGAAATGGACGCTGCCACCGTGTTCTCCGAAGATCCCCGGGCCACCGCCCGCCACTGGATCGAGCAGGGGGCGCGCCGACTGCACGTGGTCGACCTCAATGGCGCCTTCGCCGGCAAGCCCAAGAACCAGGCCGCCATCAAGGCGATCCTGGCCGAGGTCGGTGACGAGATCCCCGTCCAGCTGGGCGGCGGCATCCGTGACCTCGACACCATCGAGAGTGCCCTCGACGCCGGCATCACCTACGTGATCATCGGCACCGCCGCGGTCAAGAACCCCGGTTTCCTGCACGACGCCTGCAGCGCCTTCCCTGGCCACATCATCGTCGGCCTCGACGCCAAGGATGGCAAGGTGGCCGTCGACGGCTGGTCCAAGCTTACTGGCCACGACGTCGTGGACCTCGCCAAGAAGTTCGAGGACTACGGCGTCGAAGGCGTGATCTACACCGACATCGGCCGCGACGGCATGCTCTCGGGCGTCAACATCGAGGCCACCGTCAAGCTGGCCCAGGCCCTGCGCATCCCGGTCATCGCCAGCGGCGGTATCGCCACCGTCACCGACGTCGAAGCGCTGTGCGCGGTCGAGGGCGAGGGCATCACCGGCGCCATCACCGGCCGGGCGATCTACGAGGGCACCCTCGATTTCGCCAAGGCGCAGGCCCGCGCCGACGAGCTCAACGGGGCCGCCTGAGTTCATGCTCGCCAAGCGCATCATTCCCTGTCTCGACGTCAACGCGGGCCGGGTCGTCAAGGGCGTCAATTTCGTCGAACTGCGGGACGCCGGTGATCCGGTAGAGGTCGCCCGCCGCTACGACGAGCAGGGCGCCGACGAGATCACCTTCCTCGACATCACCGCCAGCTCCGACGACCGCAACATCATCCTGCACGTGGTCGAGCAGGTGGCCGAGCAGGTTTTCATTCCGCTCACCGTCGGTGGCGGCGTGCGCTGCGTCGACGACGTGCGGCGCCTCCTCAACGCCGGAGCCGACAAGGTCAGCATGAACACCGCCGCGGTCAATAACCCGCAGCTGGTGGCCGACGCCGCCGGCAAGGTCGGCAGCCAGTGCATCGTCGTCGCCATCGACGCCAAGCAGGTCGCGCCGGGCAAGTGGGAAGTCTTCACCCACGGCGGGCGCAACCGCACCGGTCTCGACGCCATCGAGTGGGCGCAGAAGGTCGCATCCCTCGGCGCCGGCGAGATCCTGCTCACCAGCATGGATCGGGACGGCACCAAGAACGGCTTCGACCTGGGCCTCACCCGGGCCGTTTCCGACGCCATCTCGATCCCGGTGATCGCCAGCGGTGGGGTCGGCAATCTCGACCACCTGGCCGACGGTGTCACCCTCGGCCGCGCCGACGCGGTGCTGGCGGCGAGCATCTTCCACTTCGGTGACCACACGGTGCGCGAAGCGAAAGAACTCATGCGCGCCCGCGGCATCGAGGTGCGCCTGTGAGCGCCGCCTGGCTCGACGAGCTCGCCTGGGACGAAAACGGGCTTATCCCGGCCATCGCCCAGGACGCCCAAACCGGCGACGTGCTGATGTTCGCCTGGATGAACCGCGAGGCCCTGGCACGAACGGCTGAAACAGGCGAGGCCGTATATTTCTCCCGATCCCGCGGCAAGCTGTGGCACAAGGGCGAAGAGTCC
>JAEUNU010000122.1 GCA_016789125.1 Zoogloea sp.
GGGCGCCTGCACACCCGGCGCCTTGCCCTTCGCCTTCGAGCGCGGGCGCTTGATGGGCTTGTCGGGTTCATCCGCAGGCGGAGCAGAGGGCGCAGCGGGGGCCGATTCCGGGCCGCTGGCGGCTGTTTCGGCTTCGGGGGCGGGGGCAGGTGCATCGATGGGCGTTTCATCGCCCTGCGGGCCTGCCAGCAAGGCGCGGGCCGCGTCGAGGATGCGGCGCACCGCGCCCGGGCCTTCGCCGTCGTGGGCGCTGTTCGCCAGGTCGTTGAAGTCGGTCGGGGCCTTGCGGGTGTCCTGGTAGCCCTGCCAGCGCCCGGCCGGGTCCGCCCACTCGGGCGAGGCGATCACACCGCCCACAGCCCGGGCCGCTTCCCGCGCCCGGAGCTGGCCCGCGTTGCGGCGCTTGTGGGGCTGGCCACAGGCCGGGCAGGTGTCGCCATCCGCCACCCGTACCGGCGCCTCGCAGGCGAAGCACTCGCCGAAGGCGTCGTCATCGGCGCACATGATGAAGCGGGCGCCCGGGTGGGCCTCATGCACGGCACGGGCCACGGCTTCGAGGCTGCCCGCATCGAAGGCCACCGCCACCGGCCAGCCGCTGGCCTGGTGGATGCTGGCGGCCGTCGCGTAGCCTTCCGCCACGCACACGGGCAGATCCTGCACCACCTCGCCAATTAGATGGAACTTGCCGGCCTTCTCGCCGTGGGGCAAAAAGTCTTTGTCGCGGCCGTCCACCTTGTCGGGGTAGATCGCTTGCAGGCTGTGCAGCGTGCCGGAAGGGCTCCGCATGGGCACCAGCAAGGCGCCCGGGATGCGTTCCTCGCGCCATTCACCGGGGCGCACCTCCTGCCACTTCGGCCAGGAGGCCACCCGCAGGCCGAAGGACGGAACGGCCTTGCGTTGCAGGTAAGGGTGATCGTCCGGCGCCGGCTTGGCGGCGCTCCAGATCGCATTAGCCTTGCGGCGGGCCTTGTCCCGCTTGGCGCGGGCTTCGGCCTCGCGTTCGGCCCGCTGGGCCTCCATGCGGGCGCGGTTGGCGGCTTCCTCTTCGGGCGTCAGCTGCCGGCCGATGTCCGCCCGCCAATTCTCCCACTCCAGGCCATCCCGGAAGTTCTGGAAGCCACCGGCCGGCACACCGTCGAGGTGCAGCAGATAGGCCCCATCCAGCTTGCGGGCGGGTCCGTCCCGCAGCTCGCAGCGGTGCAGCTTGCCATCAGCGTCGATATGGTCGGGCAGGCGCAGGCCGCGGGCTTCGGCCGCGGTGCGGAACTGAGCCAGGACAGACGATGTGTCGATCATGCTGCCAGGCCCTCGAAGGCGAAGTCGAACCCGCACGGGCGACACTGCACGGCCGCCATCGCCATGCAGTGAAGATCGTCATTGGTCAGTGCATCGAGCCAGGCAATCAGCGCCGGCATACAGGACGGCGCATTCAGTGCCATCTCGACGGCTCCGGCGATCACATGCAGCCGGGCGCGGTCCGTCGTCCGCTCGCTCTTCGCCAGATCTTCGAGCAAAGGGAACATCGTGTCGAGCTGAAAGGTAGGGTACTGGCGCAGCGGAACAGGCCGAAACAGCTTGAGAGCGGCCAGCCCCAGCACTTCGCCCAGGAAGCACCCAGCGCCGAACTCTTCAGTCGGGAATTCGTCCGGGAAGTCCGCCGCGTTCGGGAGCTGGTCAAGGCCGTCGACGCCGACCACGCCGATACGGAAGCGCAGCGCCTGACGCCAACGCTCAAGCAGAGGGGCCGGGGTATCGTCGGGAATGGAGCGGGCGGTCACGATTGCCCCCGCTTCTGCAGTTCCGCATCAATGCGGGCGC
>JAEUNU010000156.1 GCA_016789125.1 Zoogloea sp.
GGCGCTCACCGCCTGTGGCGGTGGCGGCGGTGGTGACGGCACTACTGCCACGCCCGCCACGCCTGCCGCGCCCGTCCTCAAAGGCCGCGTGATAGACGGCTACATCCGCGGCGCCGTGGTGTTCTGGGACTGCAACAAGAACGGCGTGCAGGACGCCGACGAGAGCGGCACGCTGTCCGGTGCGCAGGGCGCCTACGAGATCGTCGACTTCGGTGGCAGGGGCTGCCCGCTGCTGGCCTACGTGGGGCCCACCGCGGTGGACGAAGACAAGCCGCTGCAGCTGGGCAGCGCCTACACGCTGCAGGCGGTGGATGGCCGCCACGACCTGATCACGCCATTCACCACGCTGGTGGCCGGCAAGGTGGCTTCGTCAGGGCTTACGGTGGCCCAGGCCAACAGCGATGTGGCCGCCCTGTTCGGCCTGAACCAGGACATGCTGGTCGACTACAAGGCCACGCCCTCGGCACCCCTCAACGCGGCAGCCCAGGCTTCGGTGGCGGCGCTGAAGGCCACCCAGGCCGCGGGCCACGGCCTGCTCACCGATTCGGCCCGCCAGACCCTCGACCTGGTGGCGCAACAGTATTCCGATTCGCGCGTCCGCGCGGCCATCGCCAGCGGCCTGGTGCCGTTCGTCGAGTCGTTCAAGAGTCTGGCCGACAAGGCCGCCCAGCTGGTCACCGGCAACGAGGCCAATCGCCTGGTACGCCGCGCGACCTATCCGAACCCGGCGCATAACGAGGAGCTGAAGGCCATCGCCGCGGCCGTCAATGCGCAGTCGGGCACCCGCTTCGGCTACCCGGCCTGGGGGGCGTTCAGCACCGAGCAGCTCAAGGGTTTTGCCCAGACGATCAACCGGCTCAACGCGGTGCGCTCCAGTTCGCCCAACAGCGCCAGACTGCTGGCCCTCCAGCAGCGCCGCAACGCGTTGTTCGCTGAAGCCAGCGCCCGCCTGAACGCAGAGGTGGGCTACGAAGGTGCCCTGGCCGGCACCCTGGATTTCTTCAAGGCCGACCCCAGCGCAACGCTCGACTACGGCCTGGCCGCGCTGGCCATCTCGGGCGACATCGCCGGCGACGTGGTGACGCTGGCAATGCCCCGGCCCAAGGTCGGCCGCCCGACCAAGCTGACGGCGTACAAGAAGAAGCTGGCCGCCCAGCTGGAGATCTACGGCAGCATCGTCTCGGCCAGCATTTGCCTGGCGAACGTAAACAAGCTGGAAACCACCGACGACATGGCCGCCGCGCTGGTGGACGTCGTCACCTCCTGCGGCGGCTTCATGACCGACCAGCTCAAGGAAGTGGGCAGCACGCTCCACACCGGCAAGCTCACCGACGGACTCAACGCCGCGCTCAACGCCTCGGGCGGCGTCTATGGCGTGATCAAGGAAGAAGACCGCGTGCTGGTGGCCCTGAAGATGTCGGCCACCACCTTCGGCCTGACGCATGACCTGCTGGCCCTCTTTGCCAACGACCCGGTCACCAGCAAGGTGCTGTCGGCGACCGACCTGGGGCTGCAATTCCTCAACGCCCGGGTGGCGGCGATGGAACTGGAGCGTGCCGCCAGCCAGAAGCTCGACGACACGCTGAAGGCGGCCATGGCCCGCTTCGACGAGGAGACCGCCAAGGCCTGGCGCAGCTACTTCATCTCGTTCATGGAGCTCTATGGCGACTACTACTTCGAGGTCAAGGACGGCAGCCAGTGCGCCAGCGGACTGGTGCTGCGCGACGACGGCGTCTGCAGCCCGGCAGTGGACCCGGGCAGCCCGTCGCTGGCGGTCAGCCTCGATCGCGCCAGCATCACGGCGCTGGGCGGCAGCATCGACAGCAACGTGAGCTTCGTGGCCGGCCGCAACGGCACGGGCTCGGCGGCCAAGTTCGGTGGCATGAGCAAGCCCGGCAGCATCCGCCTCCCCAACAGCGCCGCAATGCAGTTCGGTGCCGGTGGCAGCTTCGATGTGTGGGTTCGCATCGACTCCAACCTGGGCATGTCCGGCTACGGCTCCGCCACCAACACCGCCTGGGGCATGACCGTGCTGGCCAAGTCGCACGACAGGTCGGGCGTTGCGCTGATGACCTACCCCTCCAGCACCGAATACCCCGGCCTGGGCCGCGCCGGACTGGCCAGCTACGACCGCTCGTGGCAGGGCTGCACCAGCGCCTCGCACATTCCGGGCGACACCGGCGTGGCGCTGGGCGACTGGTTCCGCATGACGCTCACGCTGTCATCGACCGGCGGCTATGCGATCTACGTGAACAAGGCGCTGATCCTCGACTGCTCGGGCGCACGGCCGAACTTCACGGCGATGAACGGCCAGGACCTCTACCTCGGCAAGTTCCGCGACAGCTGGTTCCCGCTGGACGGCGCGATGCAGGACTTGCGCATCTACCCGAAAGCCCTGAGCGCAGCCGAAGTGGCCGCGCTGCCCTGAGCCGGCGGCCTCACCGGAGCGGCCCTGCGTCTCCCGAGCACGGCCAGAAACGCCCCGCTGCCCCCCGGCAGCCGGGGCGTTTGTGCGCTTAGCGGCTACAATCCGCCCCTCGCCGCCCAGGAAGCCGCCATGCCCATCCACCTCCTCCCCGACCACCTCATCAACCAGATCGCCGCCGGCGAGGTGGTCGAGCGGCCCGCCTCGGTGCTCAAGGAAGTGCTCGAGAACGCCATGGACGCCGGCTCGACGGCCGTCGAGGTGCAGCTCGAGCAAGGCGGCGTGCGGCGCATCCGGGTGGCCGACGACGGCTGTGGCATCCCCAAGGACGAGCTGCCGCTGGCCCTGGAGCGCCACGCCACCAGCAAGATCGCCAGCCTCGACGACCTGGAGCACGTGGGCACCATGGGCTTCCGCGGCGAGGCGCTGGCGGCCATCGCGGCGGTGTCGCGGATGAGCATCACCAGCCGCTTCGAGGGCGCGCCCCACGCCTGGCGCATCGACGCCGACCCGCGCGAGCTCTCCCCGGCGGCCCTCAACCACGGCACGGTGGTGGACGTGGCCGACCTCTATTTCAACACCCCGGCGCGGCGCAAGTTCCTGAAGAGCGAAAGCACCGAGTTCGCCCACTGCGACGACGTCTTCCGCCGCCTGGCCCTGGCCCGCCCCGACGTGGCGCTGCAGCTCTCCCACAACGGGCGGGTCAGCCTGCGCCTGCCCTCCGGCCGCCGCGAGGCCCGCGTGCGGGCGCTGCTGGGCGACGACTTTCTGAACGCCGCGCGCCTCGTCGAGGCCGACGCCGGCCCGCTCCGCCTCACCGGCTACGCCTCGCTGCCGGCCTATTCGCGCAGCAGCCGCGACGCCCAGTTCTTCTACGTGAATGGCCGCTTCGTGCGCGACAAGCTGCTCACCCATGCCATCCGCGAGGCCTACGCCGACATCCTCCACGGCAGCCGCCACCCGGCCTACGTGCTGTTCCTCGAGCTCGACCCCTACGGCGTGGACGTGAACGTGCATCCGGCCAAGATCGAGGTGCGCTTCCGCGACTCGGGGGCCGTGCACCAGTTTGTGTACCACGCCCT
>JAEUNU010000167.1 GCA_016789125.1 Zoogloea sp.
GCCGCGTCCGGGTGACGCTCGGCCAGGAGGGTGATTTCAGCTTCGAGAATGCCAGCCTCAGCGCCGGCGCGCCGGGAGAGGCGCCCACCGTCGTGATCTCGCCCTGCCGCGTGAACAGCCAAGACCTGCTGCTGCGCCACAAGACCACCGCCCGCGCCCTCTACGACACGGAGCTCGCCCGGGTGATGGCGGCCGGGCATTTCGACGCGGTGTTCTTGAACGAAAAGGGAGAACTTACGGAAGGTGCCCGCACGAATGTCTTCGTCGAGCGAGGTGGCGTGCTGCTGACGCCGCCATTGTCGGCAGGGCTGCTCGACGGCGTGCTGCGCCGGCGCCTGCTTCGGCAAGGCCGGGCCCGGGAGGCCCGCCTGGGCCTCGACGACCTGCTGGGCGCCGAGGCGGTGCTCGTCGGCAACGGACTGCGCGGGCTCGTCCGCGTCCGGGTGGCCGGCAGCATCGACTGAGGCGGCTGGCCGGCGTGTTCAGGCGCCGGCCTGGATCACTGGCAGCCCCCGCCGGAAGCTGCCTCGGCTTACTTGGCGCTCTTGCCCTTCGGCACTACCGGCAGGCCTTCCACCAGCGCCCTCGCGTCGGCGGCAGGCGCCTTCAGCAGCAGCTGGATGCCGGCGCGCAGCAACTCGGACTTGGTGCAGATGCGGCCCCCCTTGGCCAGGCTCTCGCGCAGGGCCTTGAGCTGGGCATGTTCGCTCTTGGGCATCGAGAACGAATCCCGCACGACCTTCTCGCGGGGGAGCTTGACGGGCTTTTCCGCCTTGGCCGGCTTGGCTGCCTTGGTGGCCTTCTCGATCTTCGTCGGCTTGACGGTTTTCTCCACCTTCACGGCCTTGGCCGGCTTGGTTTTCTTGTCGGCAGCTAGCGGAGCGGGCTCGGCGGCCGGCTTGGCGGCGACGGCCTTCGGTGCCGGGACGGCCTTGGCGGGCTTTGCGACAGCAGCAGCGGCCTTGGTGGCGCGCGGCGCGGCCGGTTTCTCGACGGCGGCCTTCCTGGGTGCGGCGGCGGGCTTGGCGCTCTCGACGGCGACGGCCGGCACGGCAGCTTCGACGCTCACCGGCGCCGCCTCGGCCGCCGGCGCGGCCGCCGCTTCAGCGGGAGCGGGCACGACTGCGGGCGCCACTTCCGGGGCGGGGTCTGCCACGACGGCCGGCGCCGCTGCAGGCGCTTCGGCCACAGCTTCGGGCAGGCGGGCTTCGACGGCCTTGCTCTCCTGCTCCAGGCTGGAGCGCAGGGCGGCTTTGGTCTTGGTGTTCATGTCTTTTCTCCTGTCAGTTTCAATACTTCGGTAACGAGCTTGTCCACCTCCCGCACTGCGTCGGCTGCGGCCCGGCCCAACTGGTAAACCGTGCCGCCGATGACCGCGCTCTGCGCGAAGGCGTTGCGCTGGGATAAGCCGGCGCCCAGCACCGGCAACGAGAAATCACGCATCACCTCGAGCACGTCCCAGGCCAGGTTGGTGCGCAGCACCCGGTTGGGCACCAGCGCCGCCCTGAGGGGCCGGGCAGAGCCCTTGCGGCCCGCCTGAACCTGAAGGATCAGGCGCTCGACACCCTTGGTGGACCACAGGTCGGCCGGGCTCGGCACCACCGGCACCAGGGCCAGGTCGGCCTCGTCGAGGGCGGCAAGCGTGGCGGCGTGCTCGATGGAAGGGGGGCAGTCGAGCAGCACGTGATCGACACCCTTGCGGGCGGCCTTGAGCTGCTGATGCAGGCCCGCCGGCTCGCCCTCCAGGCCCACCACGCAGGCGGGGAACGGCGAAGCGGGGTCGGCCGACTGGGCCCAGCGCAGGGAGGTCTCCTGCGGGTCGAGGTCGATGATGGCCACCCGCCGGCCCGCGCGGGCCAGGCCACCCGCCAGCTGCATCGTGAGTGTGGACTTGCCTGCACCGCCCTTCTGGGAGAGGACGGTGATCACTCCGGGCTTCCCCATGCCGCACCTATTGCGTAATACCGTATTACCAAAAATATAGCACGCCAGGAGCCTGGATGCCTACCCGTCAGGCTGGCGGGGCTTCAAGCCAGGGTGCCAGTGGCGCACAATCGGGGCACACGACACGACGGCAAACGGGGGTCAGGGAGTGAGGGGCAAGGAAAGCATCAGCGTCTGGCAGGGCGACATCACCACCCTCTCCGTCGACGCGATCGTCAATGCGGCCAACTCGAGCCTGCTCGGCGGTGGCGGAGTGGATGGCGCGATCCACCGGGCGGCGGGGCCGGACCTCACCGCCTGCTGCGCCGGTCTGGGCGGCTGCCCGACGGGCGCGGCGCGGATCACGCCGGGTTTCCGGCTGCCTGCGCGGCATGTGATCCACACCGTCGGGCCGGTGTGGCGCAGCGGCCAGCATGGCGAGGCCGCCGCGCTGGCCGACTGCTATCGCAACAGCCTCGCGCTGGCGGAGGCCCACGGGCTGCGGTCGATCGCGTTTCCGGCGATCAGCTGCGGCGTGTATGGCTTTCCGCCCGAAGCGGCGGCACGCATCGCGGTGGACAATTGCCGCGCCGCCCTGGCCAGGCCGGGCACGATCGAGGAAATCGTGCTGGCCGCCTTCGATCAGCGCATGGCGCTGCTGCTGAGCGAAGCGCTGGGCCGGTCGGCCTGAGACGTTACACGCCTCAGCTGCCGGCCGCCGCTGCAGGCGCACAGGCCACGGGCGCCGAGACGCATGCATTGCACGTCTCCCCGGCCACAGGAGGTGGGCAGCTCACAGGCTTCCCCCTCCTCAATGTGATCGATGCGCAATAGCCGGAGGAAACGCAGCACTGCATCGCGGCAGTTGAAGACGGTGAGCCGGCCGTCGTTGGCGCACAGCCAGCGCTCGTCCACGGTGATCGCCAGGCAGCCTGCGTGGCCGCCTTCCAGGGCATGCACCCGGACCCGCGTCTGGCCGAGACGCCACAGGGGCGCCACGGCGAGCTCGAGCCAGGTCGACTGGCGTCCTTTGATTTCCATTTTTTCTCCTCCTGCGTGCCGCTGCGCGTCCTGCAGCCCCACCCGGTATTGTTTAGTTTCCGGGCTTGCCAAAGATCAGGACTGTCCACGCGCCACTTTGCGTATTATCCCCAGGCGACAAAAGGGCGGGGAGCTGGCAATTCCCGGAATCACCTCCGGGAAAACCCTGACCATATAAGGGTCATGCTCCACCGTCCCGCACCTTCAACCCGGAGAAAGACGATGAAACTCGAAACCCTCGCCGTTCATGGCGGCTACAGCCCGGACCCGACCACCAAGGCCGTGGCGGTTCCCATCTACCAGACCACCTCCTACGCCTTCGACGACACCCAACATGGCGCCGACCTGTTCGACCTGAAGGTGGCGGGCAACATCTACACCCGCATCATGAACCCGACCCAGGCGGTGCTCGAAGCCCGCGTGGCGGCCATGGAAGGCGGCATCGCCGGCCTCGCGGTGGCCTCCGGCATGTCGGCCATCACCTATGCGATCCAGACCATCGCCGAGGCCGGCGACAACATCGTCTCGGCCTCCACGCTGTACGGCGGCACCTACAACCTGTTCGCCCACACGCTGCCCCAGCTCGGCATCCAGGTGCGCTTCGCCGACTACCGCGACCCGGCCTCCTTCGCGCCGCTGATCGACGCCCGCACCAAGGCCATCTACTGCGAATCGGTGGGCAACCCGCTGGGCAACATCACCGACTTCGAGGCGCTGGCCGCCATCGCCCACGCCCACGGCCTGCCGCTGATCGTGGACAACACCGTGCCTTCACCCTACCTGTGCCGGCCCATCGAGCACGGTGCCGACATCGTGGTGCATTCGCTCACCAAATACCTCGGCGGCCACGGCACCACCCTGGGCGGCATCATCGTCGACAGCGGCAAGTTCCCGTGGGCCGAACACAAGGCGCGCTTCCCGCGGCTCAACGAGCCCGACGTGTCCTACCACGGCGTGGTGTACACCGAGGCCCTCGGCCCGGCGGCCTACATCGGCCGCGCCCGGGTCGTGCCGCTGCGGGGCATGGGCGCGGCGATCAGCCCGTTCAACGCCTTCATGATCCTGCAGGGCATCGAGACCCTGGCCCTGCGCATGGACCGCATCTGCGAAAACAGCACCAAGGTGGCCGCCTTCCTGCAGGCCCACCCCAAGGCGGCGTGGGTCAACTATGCCGGCCTCGCCGATCACCCCGACCACGCCCTGGTCCAGAAGTACATGGGCGGCCGCGCCTCCGGCATCATCAACTTCGGTGTGAAGAGCGCCGACGGCGACGGCAAGACCGCCGGCGCGCGCTTCCAGGACGCTCTCAAGCTGGTCACCCGGCTGGTGAACATCGGCGACTGCAAGAGCCTGGCCTGCCACCCGGCGTCCACCACCCACCGCCAGCTGTCCGCCGACGAGCTCGCCAGGGCCGGCGTGTCGGCCGACATGGTGCGGCTGTCGATCGGCATCGAGCACATCGACGACATCCTGGCCGACCTCGACCAGGCCCTGGCGGCGGTGTAGGCAAAACGGGCCGGGGATCACCCGGCCCGTTTCGACTCCGTTTTTCCAGCTTACACGGCGCAGCCCGCGGCCTCCCGCGGGGCTGCCGCCGTCTCGCCGCACCGAGCCCGGATGCGGTTGCTCGCACTGACGACGGCCTGCACAGAGGCCGTCACCGTGTTGCGATGCATGCCGGCACCGAAGCAGCTCCCGGCCACGCCATCCATCGCCACCTCGACGATGGCCACGGCGGCCGCGTCGGCGCCCTCGCCCATCGAGCGTTCCTCGAAACCCTGCACCCGGATCGGCACGCAGAGCGCCGCCACAGCCGCCTCGACCGGGCCGTTGCCCTCACCGGTAAACACCACCGGCTGGCCATCCACCTGCGCCTCGATGCGGATGCCCTGCCGGCTGCCGGCCTCGAAGAGGTGATGGGCCACGTAGCGCACCGGCGCATCGGCCTCGAAATACTCCTCGCCGAAGAGCGTCCACAGCTGGTGGGCATCCACCTCCTGGCCACTACGGTCGGTGAGGCGCTGTACGGCGGCGCTGAACTCCACCTGCATCCGCCGCGGCATCACGAGGCCGTAGTGGGCCTGGAGCAAGTGGGCCACGCCGCCCTTGCCCGACTGGCTGTTCACGCGGATCACCGAATCGTAGCTGCGGCCGAGGTCGGCCGGATCGACCGGCATGTAGGGCACGGCCCACGGTGCATCCGGGCGCTGGCGCTCGAAGCCCTTCTTGATCGCGTCCTGGTGGGAGCCGGAGAAAGCCGTGAACACGAGATCGCCCACGTAAGGGTGGCGCGGATGTACCGGCAACTGGGTGCAGTCCTCGCTGATCCGGGCCACCGAGTTGATGTCCGAAAAGTCGAGCCCGGGGTTGATGCCCTGGGTGTACATGTTGAGGGCGAGGGTCACCACGTCCACGTTGCCGGTGCGCTCGCCGTTGCCGAAGAGGCAACCCTCGACCCGGTCGGCGCCGGCGAGGAGCGCAAGCTCGGCCGCCGCCACCGCGGTGCCGCGGTCATTGTGGGGGTGCACGCTGAGGACGATCTGCTCACGGCGGGCGAGGTGGCGGTGCATCCACTCGACCTGGTCGGCGTACACGTTGGGCGTCGCCACCTCGACGGTGGCCGGGAGGTTGAGGATCACCTTCTCGCCCGGCTGCGGGTCCCAGGCGGCGACCACCGCGTCGCACACCTCGCGGGCAAAGTCGAGCTCGGTGGCGGTGAAGGTTTCTGGGCTGTACTGGAGCACGAACTCGGTGTCGGGCTGCTCGGCGGCGAGCTGCTTGACGAGCACCACGCTATCGACGGCAAGTTGGCGGACTTCGTCCCGGCTCATCCCGAAGACGGTGTCGCGGAACACCGACGAGGTGGCGTTGTAGATGTGCACGATGACCCGCCGAGCACCGCGCACGGACTCCATGGTGCGGCGGATGAGGTGCTCGCGGGCCTGGCTCAAGACCTCAATGGTCACGTCGTCGGGGATCTCGCCGGTCTCGATGAGCTGGCGGACGAAGTCGAAATCAGTCTGGGAGGCGGAGGGGAAGGCGACTTCGATCTCCTTGAAGCCGATCGCCACGAGCTTGCGGAACATCTGCAACTTGCGGGCGGCGTTCATGGGTTCGAAGAGGGCCTGGTTGCCGTCGCGGAGATCGGTGCTCATCCAGATGGGCGGATGGGTGATCTGGCGGCTGGGCCACTGGCGGTCGGCGAGGGCGACCGGGGGAAAGGCGGAGTACTTGGTGTTCGGGTTCTTCAACATGATGGTCTTGTCCTTTGCTGTCGTCGGATGCGCTGCGAATGATGGGATGCGGACACGGGGCTGCCAGACTGCCGCGGGCTCGAGGCCTGGCAACCGGGGCGCAGTCGCAGGGACAGCAGGGCAAAAATCGACGAGGTCATGGCAAGGGCTCCAAAGGCCGTGCGTGCAGGGACGCAATTCGCCCACATCGGGCGAGGCAGAGAAAACCAACAGGGAGGGGAAATAGATGTGTGCCCGTCAGGGCAGCAGCAGACCTAGCCCGGAGAAGGCCAGAGAAGAGAAGCGAGTGGTCTGCTGCGCGGTGTTCATGGACGCAAAGTTAGCAGCTGGCAATCAGCAGGTCAAACATTGGTGTGATATGAAAGCAATAGCCGTCGTCTATTGCGATCTCAAACCAGATTGCAACCGACGATCTGATAACCGGGCCCGTTCTGCAGGATGCCGGCCGGCGTGAGCTTGAGGAGGCGCCCTGCCACCTTGGCGAAAACATGGATGCCAGTGCGCAGCACGCCCGGCTCGCAGGCAATGCGCACTCCCCGGCCGGCGACCGGCACGTCGCACAGGATGCCGTTCCAGCTGCGGCTGCCGTCGTCGAAAACCAGCAGCTGCGGGTCGCTCGAGATCGTCTGCAGGCCCATCGCGGCGCCGCGCTCGCCCAGGCGGACGCGGCGCACCACGGCCAGCACCCAGCGCCCGCCGTCGCCCAGATTGGCCGCCACCATCGCGCCGACCCGGCAGACCTCGCCGTCCACGTTGGGCGACGAGACCGCAAAGCCGCTGCGGCTGGCGTCGGTGAGGGACCAGGCGGCGGCCGGGCGCATCAGTGCCTCGCCGGAGATCAGCGAGCGGATGAAACCCAGCCCCGTCGCCAGCGCGATGGAGCCCTGCACCGGATGACGGCGATACTGCCGCATCGGCGGCACCGGCCCCCACTGGCGCGACAGGTGGCGGATCGCCGACGCCACCGCTCCCGCACCAACGCCCGCGAAGGCCGGGTCGAGGGCGCCCTCGGCGAGCATGCGACGCAGCTCGTCGAGCATCGGCACCGCGTCGGCGGCGCGAAAATATCGCAGCGAGCCCGGCTGGGGCTCGGCGGCGCCCAGCACGCGGCGGGGCGCGGCGAGCTTGGCGAGATCGATGGAGAAGAGACTGCCGTCCGCCGGCTCGATGGAGAGATCGAGGGAGGTCTGCAGGTAACGCACCAGCTTGTCGGTCGCCTCGATGCGGTCGGGCGGCAGCTGGTCGAGGCTGGCGCACTGCAGCGCCACCAGCCGGGTGAACTCGCGGGCTATCGTCGAGCGGGTCTCGCGCCCCTCGCGGACCGTGACCGGCACGTTGAGCCCGCCGGCGGCGTGGGCGGCCCGGTAGGCGGCCCCGGCCCGGCGCCAGACGGCCTCGGTGAGCTCGTGATAATCGAAGGCCACCCACTTCATCTCGCCGGCCGCAGCACGCACCATCCGCAGCAGCATCTCGAGGCGCAGGCGGTTGCCGGGCTCGAGGGAGAAATCGGTGGCCAGGCCGGCCATCACCAGATCGTAGGCGCGGCCCAGGCTGGCGTAGTAATCGCGCCCGATCGCCTTGTAGCGCGCGCTGCGCGAGCCGTAGGCGTTGGAGAGGTAGAGCTCGGAGGCGTAGCGTAGCTGGGGCTGGGCCGCCTCGTCGAGGGCGACGACCAGGCGGGCGAGGTCGGGAAAGGGCACTTCCTCGAACTGAAAGGAGTCGAGCCAGCGGATCACCTGGACCAGGGCCGCCGGTGCGCCGTTGCTGCCGATATCTGCAAGCGTTCGGCCAAGGGCCTCCGCCTGGAGAAGCGGATGCGCATTCTCGACGACCGTACCAGCTCCCATAACCGCCTTGCGCCTTTCAATTTGTTGCAAAATATCGTTAAGCGTTTGATGTTAGCACAAAGGATTGAAAGCCCTTTGGCCCGCAGGCCAGTGAAGCGCCAATGCGGCATCACGCGGGCCGGGATCGGTTAAAATCGAGGTCCTTTTTCATGCCCTGGCCCGCCATGCGACAGTATCTCGAACTCATGCGCCACGTGGCCGAACGCGGCCATCGCAAGAACGACCGCACCGGCACCGGCACCCTCTCGGTCTTCGGCTGGCAGATGCGCTTCGACCTGGCCGAGGGCTTCCCGCTGCTCACCACCAAGAAGCTGCACACGCGCTCCATCATCCACGAGCTGCTGTGGTTTCTGCGCGGCGACACGAATATTAAATACCTCAAGGACAACGGCGTCTCGATCTGGGACGAGTGGGCCGACGAAAACGGCGAGCTCGGCCCCGTCTACGGCAAGCAGTGGCGCAGCTGGGAGGCCCCCGACGGGCGCAGCATCGACCAGATCGCCCAGCTCATCGAGGCCCTCAAGAAGAACCCGGACTCCCGCCGCCACATCGTGTCGGCCTGGAACCCGTCCGAGGTCGACCGCATGGCCCTGCCGCCCTGCCACGCCCTGTTCCAGTTCTACGTGGCCGGCGGCAAGCTGAGCTGCCAGCTCTACCAGCGCAGCGCCGACATCTTCCTGGGCGTGCCCTTCAACATCGCCAGCTACGCGCTGCTCACCCTGATGGTGGCCCAGGTGTGCGGCTACGAGCCGGGCGACTTCGTGTGGACCGGCGGCGACTGCCACCTCTACGCGAACCATCTCGAGCAGGCCCGGCTGCAGCTGTCCCGCGAACCGCGGGCCCTGCCACAGCTGCGGATCAATCCGGAGGTGAAGGACATCTTCGGGTTCAAGTTCGAGGACTTCACCCTCGAGGGCTACGACCCGCACCCCCACATCAAGGCCCCGGTGGCGGTATGAGCAAGCCCATCCTGGCGCTGATCGCCGCCTGCGCCCACGGCGGCGTGATCGGCCTCGAAAACCGCCTGCCCTGGCATCTGCCCGAAGACATGAAGTTCTTCCGCGAGACCACCCGCGGCAAGCCGGTGATCATGGGCCGCAAGACCTGGGAATCGCTCCCCGACGCCTTCCGCCCCCTGCCCGGCCGGGCGAACATCGTGGTGAGCCGCAACCCGGGCTTCGAGGCCCCCGGCGCCAGGGTGGCCGCCAGCCTGTCCGAAGCCCTGGCGGCCGCGGGCGACGCCGAGATCGCCTTCGTGATCGGCGGCGCCGAACTTTATCGCCAGGCCCTGCCCATTGCCGACCGCCTGCTGCTCACCGAGATCGACCAGGACTACCCGGGCGACGCCTTCTTTCCCGCCTTCAGCGCTGAGGACTGGAGCGAAGCCAGCCGTGCCCCACAGACATCCGCCTCCGGCCTCCCCTTCGCCTTCGTGACCTACGAACGGCGGCGCTGAGGTCCCGGGCCGGGGAGCCAACAACAATAAAAAACGCCGCGGATCCGCGGCGTTTTTGCATGCAGCTCAAGGAGCTCGGCTCAGTCCTTGACGCAATCCACGAAGTAGTGGATGCGCCCGTCGCGCACTTCCTTCACGAGGCCGTGGACGTCGGTCTCGAAGCCCGGGAAGCGTTCGTTGAACTCGCGGGCGAACTGGAGGTAACGCATCACCGTCTTGTTGAAGCGCTCGCCCGGGATCAGCAGCGGAATGCCCGGCGGGTAGGGGGTGAGCAGCACGCTGGTGACGCGGCCTTCGAGTTCGTCGATGGCCACCCGTTCGATCTTGCGGTGGGCCATGCGGGCGAAGGCGTCGGCGGGCTTCATGGCCGGCACCATATCCGAGAGGTACATCTCGGTGGTCAGGCGGGCCACGTCGTTGGCGCGATACACCGCGTGGATGTCGCGGCACAGGTCGCGCAGGCCGACGCGCTCGTAGCGCGGGTTCTTCTGCACGAACTCGGGCAGCACCTTCCAGAGCGGCTGGTTCTTGTCGTAGTCGTCCTTGAACTGCTGCAGCTCGGTCACCATGCTGTTCCAGCGGCCCTTGGTGATGCCGATCGTGAACATGATGAAGAAGCTGTAGAGGCCGCACTTCTCGACGATCACGCCGTGCTCGGCCAGGTACTTGGTGACGATGGCGGCCGGGATGCCGCGCTCGGCGAACTCGCCGTCCACGTCGAGGCCCGGGGTGATGATGGTGGCCTTGATCGGGTCGAGCATGTTGAAGCCTTCGGCCAGCCTGCCGAAGCCGTGCCAGCGCTCGCCGGGCTTGAGCATCCAGGCGTCGCGCTCCTCGATGCCTTCTTCCGACAGGTCGTCCGGCCCCCACACCTTGAACCACCAGTCGGCCCCCCACTCCTCGTCCACCTTGCGCATGGCGCGGCGGAAGTCGAGGGCTTCGGCGATGGACTCTTCGACCAGCGCGGTACCGCCGGGCTCTTCCATCATCGCCGCCGCCACGTCGCAGGAGGCGATGATCGCGTACTGGGGGCTGGTGGAGGTGTGCATGAGGTAGGCCTCGTTGAACACGTCGCGGTCCAGGTGGCTGTTCTCGGCGTCCTGCACCAGGATCTGCGAGGCCTGGGACAGGCCGGCCAGCAGCTTGTGGGTGGACTGGGTCGAGAAGATCATCGACTCACGGCAGCGCGGGCGATCGGCGCCGATGGCGTGGTAGTCGCCGTAAAAGTCGTGGAAGGCCGCGTGGGGCAGCCAGGCCTCGTCGAAGTGCAGGGTGTCGATCTTGCCGTCCAGCTCGTCCTTGATCGCCTCGACGTTGTAGAGCACGCCGTCGTAGGTGGACTGGGTGATGGTGAGCACCCGCGGCTTGGCGGTCTTGTCGGTGACGAAGGGGTTGGCGTCGATCTTTTTCTGGATGTTCTCCCAGGCGAACTCGCTCTTCGGGATCGGCCCGATGATCCCGTAGTTGTTGCGGGTCGGCATCAGGAACACCGGGATCGCGCCGGTCATCATGATCGCGTGGAGGATGGACTTGTGGCAGTTGCGGTCGACAACCACGATGTCCCCCGGCGCCACCGTGGAATGCCACACGATCTTGTTGGACGTGGACGTGCCGTTGGTGACGAAGTACAGGTGATCGCAGTTGAAGATGCGCGCGGCGTTGCGCTCGGACGCAGCCACCGGGCCGGTGTGGTCGAGCAGCTGGCCGAGCTCTTCGACGGCGTTGCAGACGTCGGCGCGCAGCATGTTCTCGCCGAAGAACTGGTGGAACATCTGCCCCACCGGGCTCTTCAGGAAGGCGACGCCGCCGGAATGCCCGGGGCAGTGCCACGAATAAGAGCCGTCCGAGGCGTAGTGCGTGAGGGCGCGGAAGAAGGGCGGCGGCAGGGATTCGAGGTAGGCCTTGGCCTCGCGCACCACGTTGCGGGCGATGAACTCCGGCGTGTCCTCATACATGTGGATGAAGCCGTGCAGCTCGCGCAGGACATCGTTGGGGATGTGGCGGGAGGTGCGCGTCTCGCCGTGCAGGAAGATGGGGATGTCGGCGTTGCGCATCCGGATCTCGCTGACGAAGGCACGCAGGTCGGCGATGGCTTTCTCGGCGGCCTCCGGCGACGAGAACTCCTCGTCGTCGATCGACAGGATGAAGGCCGAGCCGCGGCTCTGCTGCTGGGCAAAGGACGCCATGTCACCGTAGCTGGTCACGCCCAGGACCTGCAGGCCTTCCTTCTCGATGGCTTCCGCCAGGGCGCGAATGCCCAGGCCAGAGGTGTTTTCCGAACGGTAATCCTCGTCGATGACGATGACCGGAAAATTGAAGCGCATGCTCGACTCCTCGATGCCCACGCTGGGGCGGGCGGGATCAACAAAAAGCTTTGGGCGGACCCGCGTGGCTACGCATGGTCCGCCCCATAATCAAGACTCTAACTTACAAGTATTTCAGATTTTCGGCAGCGTGACGCCGGTCTGCCCCAGATACTTGCCACCCCGATCCTTGTACGAGGTATCACAGACTTCATCGGACTCGAAGAACAGCATCTGGGCCACGCCCTCGTTGGCGTAGATCTTGGCGGGCAGCGGCGTGGTGTTGGAGAACTCCAGCGTCACGTGGCCTTCCCACTCGGGCTCGAGGGGCGTCACGTTCACGATGATGCCGCAGCGGGCGTAGGTGGACTTGCCCAGGCACACCGTGAGCACGCTGCGCGGGATGCGGAAGTATTCGACCGTGCGGGCCAGCGCGAAGGAGTTCGGCGGGATGATGCACACGTCGCCGGTGAAATCCACGAAGTTCCGCTCGTCGAAGTTCTTCGGGTCGACGATGGTTGAGTTGATGTTCGTGAAGATCTTGAATTCATTGGCGACGCGCACATCGTAGCCGTAGCTCGAGGTGCCGTAGGAGACGATCTTGCCGCCCTCGTTCTGGCGCACCAGCTCCGGGGCAAAGGGCTCGATCATCTTCGCATCGCCCTCCGCCATGCGGCGAATCCACTTGTCCGACTTGATGCTCACGCTGGCAGCCCCTGCTGAAAAACGCGCATTCTACATCCAGCCCGGGCCAACACAACGGCGCGGGTCAGTTCTTCTTCTCTTCGGGCTCGTCGTCCTTCACCACGTCGTAGATGCCCTTGCCGACCTTGAACGGCACCTTGACGACCTCGACGCCCACGTCGACGGCGGTGCCGACCACCGTGCCGACGATGCAGCCGGACAGGCCCAGGGTGGAAACCGCAAGCACGCCTGCGCCGGCTACCTTGATGAAACGCTTCATGTGTTCTGTACCACGATGTTGGGGAACTTGTGGCTCATGTCCTTGGCCCGCTCGGCCACGGTGATCGCCACCTTGCGGGCGATGCCCTTGTAGAGCTCGGCGACACGGCCGTCCGGGTCGGCGATCACGGTGGGCACGCCGCTGTCGACTTCCTTGCGGATCTGGATGTCGAGCGGCAGGGCGCCCAGGAAGGGCACGCCGTAATCCTCGCACATCGTCTCGCCGCCGCCGGCCCCGAAGATGTGCTCTTCATGGCCGCACTTCGAGCAGATGTGGATGCTCATGTTCTCGACGATCCCGATGATGGGCACGCCGACCTTCTCGAACATCTTGAGGCCCTTGCGCGCGTCGAGCAAGGCGATATCCTGGGGCGTCGTGACAATCACCGCACCGGTCACCGGAACGGTCTGCGACAGGGTCAGCTGGATGTCGCCGGTGCCCGGCGGCATGTCGATGACGAGGTAATCCAGATCCTGCCAGTGGGTGTCCTTGAGCAGCTGATTGAGGGCCTGGGTGGCCATCGGGCCGCGCCACACCATCGGCGTCTCCACATCCACCAGAAAGCCGATCGACATCACCTGCAGGCCGTGGGCCTCGAGCGGCTCCATGGTCTTGCCGTCGTGGCTCTCGGGGCGCTCGCCGCCGATGCCCAGCATCTGGGGCTGGGACGGGCCGTAGATGGCGGCGTCCAGCATGCCGACCCGCGCGCCCTCGGCGGCCAGCGCCAGCGCCAGGTTGACCGCCGTGGTGCTCTTGCCCACGCCGCCCTTGCCCGAGGCCACCGCGATGATGTTCTTCACCCCCGGCAGCAGCTTCACGCCCTGCTGCACCGCGTGGGGAACGATCTTCGAGTAGACATTGGCGCTCACGTTGCCCACGCCCGGCACCGACTTCACCTGGGCGATCAGCGCGACGCGGATGGCGTCGATCTGCGTTTTTGCCGGATAACCCAGCTCGATGTCGAAGGACACGTCGGCGCCGCTCACGCGCAGGTTCTTCACCGCGCGGGAGGTGACGTAATCCTTGCCGGTGTTGGGGTCGGCAAACTGCTTGAGGCTGTCGAGGACGCTTTGTTCGCTGAGGCTCATGGTGTCGGTGGCCGGTTTGCGGCGAAAGAGGGAGAACATGGGTCGGACGGAAACGGCAAAACCCGAGTAATTTGGTACAGTTTAACCAAAAGCCGGCCCGAGGTTAAGCACCGGCCGATCACGACGCCGGAAACGCCCCGGCGGGCGGGCCCGCAGCCCCTTCCGCCGGCCCGGGCTTTGCTAGAATGCGGGGCTTAGAACAATCACGCATCAGGCCCCATCCATGACTTCCGTGCGCAAGATCCTCGTCACCAACGCCCTGCCCTACGCCAACGGCGACATCCACCTCGGCCACCTGGTGGGCTACATCCAGGCCGACATCTGGGTGCGTTACCAGCGCATGCGTGGCAACCAGGTGCATTACGTCTGCGCCGACGACACCCACGGCACGCCGGTCATGCTGCGCGCCGAAAAAGAGGGCCTGACCCCCGAACAGCTCATCGACCGCGTGCACGGCGAGCACTCCCGTGATTTCCGCGACTTCGGCGTGGCCTTCGACAACTACCACTCCACCCACAGCCCCGAGAACCGCTGGTACGCCGAAGACATCTACACCCGCCTGCGCGACGGTGCGAAGCTCATCGACACCCGCGCCATCGAGCAGTTCTACGACCCGGTCAAGGAGATGTTCCTGCCCGACCGCTTCATCAAGGGCGAATGCCCCAAGTGCGGCGCGGCCGACCAGTACGGCGACAACTGCGAGGCCTGCGGCGCCGCCTACGCCCCCACCGAGCTCAAGAACCCCTACTCGGCGGTCTCCGGTGCCAAGCCGGTGCTGCGCACCTCCGAGCACTACTTCTTCCGCCTCTCCGCCCCCCAAGCCGTCGAGTTCCTGCGTGAATGGACGCAAGGCAGCACCCCCGACGGCAGCCGCCGCCTGCAGCAGGAAGCCGCCAACAAGATGAAGGAATGGCTGGGCGAGGCCGGCGAGAACAAGCTCTCCGACTGGGACATCTCCCGCGACGCACCCTACTTCGGCTTCGAGATCCCCGGCGCGCCGGGCAAGTACTTTTATGTGTGGCTCGACGCCCCGATCGGCTACTTCGCCAGTTTCAAGAACCTCGCCGACAAGCGCGGCGACATCGACGTGGCCGCCTTCACCGAGGCCGGCCCGGCCGCCGCGGCCGGCACCGAGCTGATCCACTTCATCGGCAAGGACATCCTCTATTTCCACGCCCTGTTCTGGCCCGCGATGCTGCACTTCGCCGGCTACCGCAGCCCCACCCAGCTCAGCGTCAACGGCTTCCTCACCGTCGATGGCGCCAAAATGAGCAAGAGCCGCGGCACCTTCATCACCGCCCGCAGCTACCTTGATCAGAAGCTCAACCCCGAGTGGCTGCGCTACTACTTCGCCGGCAAGTCCAACGGCACGATGGAAGACGTGGACCTCAACCTCGACGACATGATCGCCAAGGTCAACTCCGACCTGGTCGGCAAGTTCGTCAACATCGCCAGCCGCTGCGCCGGCTTCATCGCCAAGCGCTTCGAGGGCAAGCTCGTTGGAATGAGGCTCGATGGAACGACCTCAGCAGCAGACGCGGGCGAAGACCTGATTGACCCCATCGTAGGTGAGCTTGCAGGCAAAGCGGAGCTGATCGCGAGCCTTTATGAGCAGCGTAACTACGCGCAGGCTCTTAGAGAGACTATGGCTCTTGCCGACGTGGTCAATGGTTTCGTGAACGAAAAAGCGCCTTGGGAACTTGCAAAGCAAGAAGGTCAAGAGGGAAATCTTCATATCGTCTGTAGCATTGCATTGAACTGCTTCCGCCTGCTTGCAATTTATTTGCGCCCTGTCCTACCTGCGACGGTCGAAAAAGTGGAAGCATTCCTCGGTGTTGCACCGCTGAATTGGGGGGACGCGGGGAGCTTCCTGCCTGCCGGCCACACCATCAACGCGTACAGCCACCTCATGACCCGCATCGAGCGCAAGCAGGTGGACGCCCTCCTCGAGGCCAACCGCGACTCCCTCGCCCCAGCCGCCGAGGCCAAGCCGGCCAAAGCTGCCGCCAAGGACGCCAAGGAGGCCCACTCCGAGCAGCGCCACGCCCAGCACCAGGCCCACGCCGCCGCCACCGAAACCGCCCAGGCCAGCGAGTTCGAGCCCTTCATCTCGATCGACGACTTCACCAAGGTCGACCTCCGCATCGCCCGCATCGTCTCGGCCGAGCACGTCGAGGGCGCCGCCAAGCTCATCAAGCTGATGCTCGACATCGGCGAGCCGCAGCCGCGCCAGGTGTTCGCCGGCATCAAGAGCGCCTACGACCCGGCCACCCTGGTCGGCCGCCTCACCGTGATGGTGGCCAACCTGGCCCCGCGCAAGATGAAGTTCGGCATGTCGGAAGGCATGGTGCTGGCCGCCTCGGGCGAGGACAACCCCGGCCTCTTCATCCTCAGCCCCGACACCGGCGCCCAGCCCGGCATGCGGGTCAAGTGACGGCCCGGGCGGCGCGACACGATGGGCTGCGTAAGCCCAGCGTCAGCGCCGCCCCCTAGACTGAGTCCCGACATGCAGAACCGGCAATCTCCCCTTCCCCGCCTGACCCCGGCCTTCTGGGGCTGGGCGCTCCTCGACATCATCGGCGTGCTTGTGCTCGCGGTCGGTGCGGCCTACCTCATGGAAGACCGCGCCTCCATCCTCCCCGGCTTCCCGGCCAACACGCTACAGGCCTGGATCTGCATCGGCGGCGGCATCGTCACCGTCTTCATCGCCGCCGTGAAGATGCTGGTCGAGGTCATGCACGCCGCCTCCCGCGGCAAGTCCGCCGCCAACGACGGCCGCTTCTCCTAGAGCACGCCGGCCGTGCCGCTGACCCCGAGCAAACGCTGGATCATCCAGCACCGAACCGGCCCCGGCCAAAGCCCTCCGCACCTGGCGCCCCACGGCGCCCCGCCCATCCCCCCTCGACTGCGGAGGCACCATGAAGTTCTCGTTCCACCCCAAGCTCCTCGACACCCTGCCCGGCTACGGCAAGGGGCAGTTCAGCCATGACGTCTCCGCCGGCCTGACGGTCGGCGTGCTGGCGCTGCCGCTGGCGATGGCCTTCGCGATCGCCTCGGGCATGTCGCCCACCGCCGGCATCTGGACGGCCATAGTGGCCGGCTTCATCATCTCGGCCCTCGGCGGCTCGCGGGTGCAGGTCGGTGGCCCCACCGGCGCCTTCATCCCCATCATCTACGCCATCGTCGTCGACTACGGCGTGCAGAACCTGCTGGTGGCCACCATGCTGGCCGGCGCCATGCTGGTGGCGATGGGCGTCTTCCGCATCGGCAACCTGATCCGCTTCATCCCCAAGACGGTGGTGATCGGCTTCACCAACGGCATCGCGGTGGTGATCTTCCTCGCCCAGATCAAGGACTTCCTCGGGCTCCAGATCGAGCACATGCCCGGCGAATTCTTCGGCAAGGTCAAGACCCTGGTCACCCACCTCGACACCATCGACATCCCCACCGTCGCGCTGTCGGTGGCCTCGCTCGTGGTGCTGTTGTCGTGGAACCGTCTGGCGCGGCGCTACCCGGCCGTCGGCAGGCTGCCCGGGCCGCTGGGCGTGCTGGTGCTGGCCACCGCCGCCAACGCCATCCTGCAGTTGCCGGTCGAGACCATCGGCAGCCGCTTCAACGGCATCCCCCAGGAGCTGCCCTCTGTCGCCCTGCCCGAACTCTCCCTCGCCACGCTGGGCAAGCTGATCTCGCCGGCGCTCACCATCGCGCTCCTGGGCGCCATCGAATCGCTGCTGTCGGCGCGGGTGGCCGATTCGGCCATCGACGACCGTCACGAGCCGATCCAGGAGCTCATCGCCCAGGGCCTCGCGAACCTGGTGGCGCCACTCTTCGGCGGTTTTGCCGCCACCGGCGCCATCGCCCGCACCGCCACCAACGTGCGCACCGGCGGCCGCACGCCGGTGGCCGGCATCACCCATGCGCTGGTGCTGCTCGCCATCGTTCTGGTGTTCGCCCCCTTCGCCCGCCACATTCCCCTCGCCACCCTGTCGGCGATCGTCGTGGTGGTGTCGATCAACATGGGCGAGTGGCACGAGTTCAAGGGCCTCAGCCGCTTCTCGCTGCCCTACCGCACGACCCTGCTGACCACTTTCCTCGTCACCGTGCTGTTCGACCTCACCCTGGCCGTCGAGCTCGGCATGGTGCTGGCCAGCCTGTTCTTCATCTACCGGATGTCCGACCTCACCCGCGTCGAGCGCCTGCCCCTCACCGAGCTGGCCATGATGCCTGGCTTCCTCTACCCCGACGGGGCCCCGCGGGTGGTGGCGTACTCGGTGTATGGCTCGCTGTTCTTCGGCGCCATCCACAAGCTCGAGGCCCTGCTCGACCCGGCCGAGAACCACCCCGAGGTGGTCATCCTCGAGATGCAGCACCTCCTGAGCATGGACACCACCGGCATGGAAGGCCTCGAGAGCCTCTGCAAGAACCTCCACAAACGCGGCTGCGCGCTGATCCTGTGCAACCTCAACACCCAGCCCGAATCCCTCATCCGGCGCTCGGGCTTCGGCGACGAGGTCGGCCCCAACAACCTGTGCAGCGACCTCTACAGCGCCCTCGCCCGGGCTCGCCAGCTTCTGCCGAGGTTCAGCGATGAAGACAATCTCTGACGCTCCCGCCCGCCTGCTGCGCATTCGCGGCCTCGTGCAGGGCGTCGGCTACCGCAACGCCCTGCACCTCGAGGCCACCCGCCTTGGGCTCGACGGCTGGGTACGCAACCGCAGCGACGGCAGCGTGGAGGCCCTCGCCGCCGGCCCGGCGCCCGCCCTCGACCAGCTCGTCGCCTGGGCCCGCCGCGGCCCGCCCGCCGCTCGGGTCGCCGAGGTCAGCTGGGAAGCCGTCGAGCCCCCCACAGAAACGGGTTTCCGCCGCGAGGCGACGCTCTAGCGCACAGCCGACACAAACGGCACGCAAGACGGGCGGATAATGGCCGTTATCCCTTGCCATCACCCGCCCACAGGCACCGAGCCCCTCCTCCGAACATGGACGTTACCCCCCTCTCTCCCGATGACGACCTGCGGGACTTCCCCGTAACCCTGTTCGAGCACTTCCCGACGCTGATCTGGCGCGCCGGCACCGACACCAAGTGCAACTACTTCAACCAGACCTGGCTCGACTTCACCGGCCGCAGCCTGGCCGAAGAGGTCGGCGACGGCTGGACGCGCGGCGTACACAGCGAAGACTTCGACCGCTGCGTGCGCACCTACCTCGAACATTTCGCGGTGCGCACGCCCTTCGAGATGGAGTACCGGCTGCGTCGCCACGACGGCGAATACCGCTGGATCATCGACGCCGGCCGCCCGGTGTACACCCGCGGCGGCGAGTTCGCCGGCTACATCGGCTCCTGCCTCGACATCACCGACCGCCGCAACACCGAGGCCGAGCTGCGCGACCGCGAGCAGCACATGCGCACCCTGCTGGCGGCGATGGGCGAAGGCGTGATCCTGCGCGACGCCGCCGGCCAGGTGCAGAGCTACAACGCCGCCGCTGCCGAGCTGCTCGGCCTCAAGCCCGCCGAGATGTCCAGCTGGCAGGCCGACGACGGCCGCCTGCGCTACTTCGACGAGAACGGCGACCTCTACCCCGCCCGCAACTTCCCGTCGATGCGGGCGCTGCTCAGCGGCAAGCCCAACACCGGCACCCTCGGCGTCGAGCGCCCCGACGGCAGCCGGCGCTGGCTGTGGATCAACGCCAAACCCTTCTTCGACGACGAGAGCGGCGAACTCCGCGGGGTCGTCAGCACCCTCGCCGACATCACCCTGAACCGCGAGCACGAGGAGCAGCGGCGGCTGGCCCTCACGGTGTTCCGCAACAGCGTCGAGGCCATCGTCGTCACCGACGCCGAAGAGCGCATCCTGTCGGTCAACCAGGCCTTCACCGAGGTCACCGGCTACGCGGCCGAGGACGTCATCGGCCAGACGCCCCGGCTGCTGGGTTCGGGCATCCACGGCCGCGAGTTCTACGAAGCCATGTGGCGCGACCTGCGCATCCTCGGCGCCTGGAAGGGCGAGATCCAGGACCGCCGCAAGGACGGCAGCCTCTACCCGGCCTCCCTGTCGATCAGCACGGTGCGCGACAGCAACAGCCGCATCACCCACTACGTGGCGGTGTTTTCCGACATCACCGAGCGCAAGGCCTCGGAGGCCCGCATCGCCTACCTGGCCCAGCACGATGCCCTCACCGGGCTGCCCAACCGGGCCCTGCTGCAGGATCGCCTCGACCAGGCCCTGGCCCAGGCCACCCGGCAGGGCAAGCGCATCGCGCTGATGTTCCTCGACCTCGACCGCTTCAAGACGATCAACGACTCCCTCGGCCACGTCACCGGCGACAAGCTGCTGCAGCGGGTGGCGGAGCGGCTCCGCCAGTGCGTCCGCGAGACCGACACGGTGAGCCGGCAGGGCGGGGACGAGTTCATCATCGTGCTCACCGGCATCGACTCGCCCGACGAAGCCGGGCGGGTCGCCGCGAAGATCCTCGATCAGCTCGACCCGGCCTTCGAGGTGGACGGCCAGCAGCTGCGCACCTCGTTCTCGATCGGCATCGCCCTCTTCCCCGAGGACGGCGCGAGCCCCGAGAGCCTGATGAAGAACGCCGACACGGCCATGTACCACGCCAAGGAAAGCGGCCGTAACACCTACCGCTTCTTCGACGAGCGCATGAACGTGAACACCCTCGAGCGCCTCCAGCTCGAGAACGGCCTGCGCCAGGCCCTCGACCGTGGCGAGCTGCAGCTCGCCTATCAGGCCCAGGTCGAGCTCGCCAGCGGCCGCATCATCGGCGTCGAGGCGCTGCTGCGGTGGGCCAGCGAAACCCTGGGCCCGGTGCCGCCGTCGCGCTTCATCCCCCTCGCCGAAGAGTGCGGGCTGATCATCCCGATCGGCGACTGGGTGCTGCGGGAGGCCTGCCGGCAGGCCCGCCGCTGGCAGGACGCCGGCCTCCCTCCGGTGCCGGTGGGGGTCAACCTGTCGGCGCTGCAGTTCCGCCGCAGCGACATCGTCGCGGGGGTCGCCGCGGCCCTTGCCGAGAGCGGCCTCGACGGCCGCTGGCTGGAGCTCGAGCTGACCGAGTCCCTGCTGATGGAGTCCGGCCCCGAGGTGATCGTCACCCTCGGCAAGCTGAAGGCCCTCGGCGTGCGCCTGTCGATCGACGACTTCGGCACCGGCTATTCGAGCCTCGCCTACCTCAAGCGCTTCCCCGTCGACCGGCTCAAGATCGACCAGAGCTTCGTGCGCGACCTGGCGCAGGACCCGGACGACGCGGTGATCATCCGCGCCATCATCCAGCTCGGCC
>JAEUNU010000186.1 GCA_016789125.1 Zoogloea sp.
ACCAGCCGCCCATCTGGGCGCCGGTGTTGCCGCAGGGGATGTTGTGGATGTTGTAGTCCTTGAAGAACTCACGCATCAGCTCGAGGCCGCCGCCTTCCATCATCCAGGCCGTCTGCTGGCGGCTGTTGAGGCCGAAGGGCAGGGCGGTGTCGAAGGCCAGGGCCGGGTCCTTGCCGATGTACCAGTACGAGGCGGCGTGGCCGCACTCGACGGTGCCGTCCTTGACCGCATCCAGCACGCCGGGGGTCGGGACGATCTCGCCGGCCGCGAACAGGGAGATCTGGAACTTGCCGCCGGTCGCCGCGGCAACGCGCTTTGCGACGGTTTCGGTGGCGCCAAAGATGGCATCCAGCGTCTTGGGGAAGCCCGAGGCACAGCGCCACTTGATGGTGGGCAGGTCGGCCGCCAGGGCCGGAGCGGCCGCGGCGCCGGCGGCGATGCCGGCACTGGCCTGTTTGAGGAAGGAACGCCGTTCCATGATGTGTCCTTTACGTCTGGCAGTGAAAGTCGTGGGTGGCCGTTCAGGCGCCGGCCACGGTCATGCGCTCGACGAGGATCGAGCCGCAGTGTTTGGAGCCGCGCACCAGCACGTCGGAGCCGATCTCGCGGATGCCCATCAGCATGTCCTTGAGGTTGCCGGCGATGGTGATCTCGTGCACCGGGTACTGGATGATGCCGTTCTCGACCCAGAAGCCGGCCGCGCCGCGGGAGTAGTCGCCGGTGACGTAGTTGACACCGTGGCCCAGCAGCTCGGTGACGAGCAGGCCGCGGTCCATCTGCTTGATGAGGCCGGCCAGGTCGTGCTGGCCCGGCTTGACCAGCAGGTTGTGGCTGCCGCCGGCGTTGCCGGTGGTCTGCATGCCCATCTTGCGGGCCGAATAGGTGCTGAGGAAGTAGCCCTGCAGCACGCCGTCGATGATCACCTCGCGGTCGCGGGTGGCCACGCCGTCGTCGTCGAAGGGGCTGCTGGCGAAGGCCTTGGGCAGGTGCGGGCGCTCGGAGATCTGGATGTGGGCCGGGAAGACCTGCTTGCCCAGGCTGTCGTGCAGGAAGGTGGACTTGCGGTACAGCGCACCGCCGCTCACCGCGTGCACGAAGGCCCCGATCAGGCCGGCGGCCAGGGGCGCCTCGAAGAGCACCGGCACCTCGCAGGTGGCGATCTGGCGGGCGCCCAGGCGGGCCAGGGCGCGGCGGGCGGCGAAGGTGCCGATCTCGTCGGCGTCGGCCAGCTCGGCCGGGTCGCGCTTGGTGCTGTACCAGTCGTCGCGCTGCATGTCGTCGCCTTCGCCGGCGATCACCGAGCACGACAGGTAGTGCCGCGAGCTGGCGTAGCCCCCCATGAAGCCCAGGCTGTTGGCGGAGACGAAGTGGGATTCCTGCATCGACACGCTGGCACCCTCGGAGTTGCGGATCTCCGGGCTTACCGCGAAGGCCGCGCTCTCGCAGCGGCGGGACAGCTCGATGGCCTCCTCGGTGGAGATCTTCCAGGGATGGTAGAGGTCGAAATCGGGGCAGTCGCGGGCCAGCAGGGCTTCGTCGGGCAGGCCGGCGGCGGGGTCGGGGGCGGTGAAGCGGGCGATCGACACGGCCGCGTCGACGGTGGCCTTGAGGGCGTCCCTGGAGAAGTCGGAGGTGCTCGCGTAGCCGCGCTTCTGGCCGTCGTAGATGGTGACGCCGACGCCCTTGTCGCGGTTGTACTCGATCGTGTCCACCTCGTCACGCCGGACGCTGACCGACTGGCCGAAGCCCTCAGAGACATCCACCTCGCAGGCCGAGGCGCCGCGCTTCTTGGCAAACTTGAGGATGTCTTCGGCGATGTTCTTGAGGTCGTCCTGACTGAAACTGAAACGCTTGTCGGCCATGGTTCCGGGTGGGGGCTGGGCTAAAGGTTATAATCTTAACCCTTCCCGAGCCTTTTCCGACCCCGGACCGCCCCCAGATGGCCCAACACAAATACCACCACGACGACGAAGAAGACCTCGGCCCTAGCAAATCCGCGATGAAGCGCGCCAGCAAGGCCCTGCAGGATCTCGGCGCCGAACTGGCCGAGCTCGGCAAGGAGCGCCTCGCCAAGGTGCCCATCGACGAAGACCTGCGCGACGCCGTCAAGGACTACCAGCGCTTCACTGCCCACGAGGCAAAGCGCCGCCAGCTGCAGTACATCGGCAAGCTGATGCGCAACGTCGACCCGGAGCCGATCCGCGCCGCGCTGGACGCCTTCAAGGGCGTCTCGGCGGTCGAGACGGCCAAGATGCACCGCCTCGAGAACATGCGCACCCTGTTGCTCGAGGACGAGAAGTTTCTGCACTCCATCGCCGAAACCTACCCGGGTGCCGATCTGCAGCAGCTGCGCGTGCTGCGCCGCAACGCGATCAAGGAAAAAGAGCAGAACAAGCCGCCGCGGGCCTACCGCGAGCTGTTCCGGCTTCTCCGCGAGATCGAGGAGGGCGCCGCCGCCCGTGACGACGAGGTTGAAGGCGAGGGCGAGGAATGAGCGAGCTGCTCCGGATCGGCCTGGTGTCGATCAGCGACCGCGCCTCGAGCGGCATCTATGAAGACAAGGGTATTCCAGCCTTGCAGGCATGGTTCGGCAAGGCGCTCGCTTCACCGTGGGAGATGGAAACCCGCCTGATCCCTGACGAGCAGCCCCTCATCGAGGCCGCGCTCATCGAGCTGTGCGACGTGGCCGGCTGCCACCTGGTGCTGACCACCGGAGGCACCGGCCCGGCCCCGCGGGACGTGACGCCCGAAGCCACGCTGGCGGTGGCCGACCGCGTCATGCCGGGCTTCGGCGAGCAGATGCGCCAGATCAGCCTGGCCTTTGTGCCGACTGCAATTTTGTCGCGGCAGGTGGGCGTGATCCGCGGCAAGTCGCTGATTCTCAATTTGCCCGGCCAGCCCAAGGCCATCGCCGAAACCCTCGAAGGCCTGAAGGACGCCGATGGCGCACAGAAGGTGCCGGGCATCTTTGCCGCGGTGCCCTACTGCATTGACCTGATCGGCGGGCCCTATGTGGAGACCGACGAGGCCGTGGTCAAGGCCTTCCGGCCCAAGTCGGCGATCCGCCCGAAGGCCTGAGCGGCCAGCGTCAAGGCTTTGAGCCCGGGCTGCCATCGCGTAGCCGCCCGGGCGGCGGAGGCCCTCACTCCGAAAAGATCTTGATCACCTTGCCCTTGAACTTCGGGGTCTGGGGCAGGTAGGCGCCGGCCAGCTGGCGCCGGCGCTCCTGCTCGCGCCACCACATCCGCACGCCCAGCAGGGCGGCGAGGATCACCGAGTAGATGAGCGGCTCGGTGATGTCCTTCTTCACCAGCCACCAGAAATGCAGGCATCCGAGCATCGCGATGGGGTAGATCGCCCGGTGCAGAGACTGCCACTTGCGCCCGCCGAGCCGGCGAATCGCGAAGTTGCTGGAGGTGGCGGCGAGCGGAACCATCAGCACCAGCGCGGCGAAGCCGACGGTGATGAAGGGCCGCTTCAGGATGTCCTTGGCAATGGCCTGCCAGTCGAAGAACTGGTCGAGCCACACGTAGCTCATCAGGTGGGCGACGCCGTAGGCGAAGGCGAACAGGCCCAGCGTGCGGCGCAGGCGCACGATCCAGTGCCAGCCGGTGTATTTGCGCAGCGGCGTGACGGCGAGGGTGACCAGCAGTAAGCGTAATGTCCATTCACCGAGGCCGCGGGTGATCGCCTCGATCGGGTTGGCGCCCAGACTGTCCGCCTTGAAACCCTGCCATAGCAGCCACGCCGGCAGCAGGCAGGCGGCAAACAGGGCGGCCTTGATGGCGCTGAGTTGGGTGTTGCTGGGAGTCATCGGGGTCTCGTGGGTCAATAGAAGCGGCGCAGGTCCATGCCGGCGTAGAGCGAGCCGACCTGGTCGGCGTAGCCGTTGAACATCAGGGTCTTGCGCTTGGTGAACTCACCGATGCGCCGCTCGGTTGCCTGGCTCCAGCGGGGGTGGTCCACGTCGGGGTTCACGTTGGCGTAGAAGCCATACTCCGACGGCCCGGCCTTCATCCAGGCGGTGACGGGTTGCCGTTCGACGAGTCGGATCGCCACCAGCGACTTGGCGCCCTTGAAGCCGTACTTCCAGGGCACGACGAGGCGCACCGGGGCGCCATTTTGTACCGGCAGCACCTCGCCGTACAACCCGACGGCGAGGATCGTCAGCGGATGGCGGGCCTCGTCGAGGCGCAGGCCTTCGGTGTAGGGCCAGTCGAGCACGCCGCGGGTCATCGTGGCCCGGTCGTAGTGCGACACGAACTCCACGTACCTGGCGCTTCCCTGTGGGTCTGCCAGCTTGAGCAGGCTGCCCAGCGGAACGCCGACCCACGGGATCACCATCGACCAGCCCTCGACGCAGCGCATGCGGTAGATGCGCTCCTCGGGCGGCACCAGCTTGAGCAGTTCGTCGATGCCGAGGCTGCGCGGCTTGTTCACCAGGCCCTCGACGCGCAGCGTCCATGGCGCGGGCTTCAGCCGGTGGATGTTCTCGGCCGGGTCGCTCTTGTCGGTGCCGAGCTCGTAGAAGTTGTTGTAGGTGGTGACGGCCCGCCGGCTGGTAGGGGTTTCGGTGGTGCTGAACGGGCTGGCGGCGAGCGGCCCGAAGCTCGTCGCGGCGCCGGCTCCGCCCGGCAGCGCAGCAGCCAGCGCCACGCCGCCGGCCTGGGCGAGGAAGCGGCGTCTCTCCCGGTAGATGTCGGGCGGCGTGATTTCAGAGGGCAGGACGTCGGCGGCACGGCGGATCAGCATGGGTTTTCCCTTGAACGCTAGGTTGAGTCTGAAGGGGTAGACGCCCGGCCCGGCCGAAAATTACCGCAAGCCGGAATTTTTTTGAGTCCTGCCTGAGGCGGCTGTCCGTCGCGCCGTTTCGCCGGGCGAATGATGATTGTTTGCGCTCTGCGGCATGCGGCCCGGCAAGCCCTGGTTGCACCCCCGGCATTGCGCCTAGCGGCTGCAAAGCCGACTCTGCTAAACTCGCCGACTGTTCAAGGTCTCCCGATCGCTGTCGTCCACCCGGGCCATGCCCGTGCCGGGCCTGCGTTTCGCGAACCTGCCTCCCCACCGAGCCAGACCTGACCCCGACTATCCCATGCGCATCCTGCTCTCCAACGACGACGGTTATTTCGCTCCCGGTCTTCAGGCGCTCGCGGGCGCGCTGGCAGAGGTGGGCAGCGTCACGGTGGTGGCGCCGGAGCGGGACAGGAGCGGCGCCAGCAATTCGCTGACCCTCGATCGTCCGCTGTCACTGCGCAAGGCGGCCAGCGGCTTCCATTATGTCAATGGGACGCCCACCGACTGCGTGCACCTTGCCGTGACGGGCATGCTCGAGGAGCTCCCCGACATGGTCGTGTCGGGCATCAATCACGGCGCCAACATGGGCGACGACACGATCTACTCCGGCACCGTCGCGGCGGCCACCGAAGGTTTCCTGCTCGGCGTACCGGCCATCGCCATCTCGCTGGTAGCCAAGGGGGCGCTCGATTTCTCGGCCGCGGCGCGGGTGGCCCGCGAGCTCGTTGAGCGCTACCAGCGCGACCCGGTGCGCCAGCCGACCCTCCTCAATGTCAATGTGCCCGACCTGCCCTTCGACCAGATCAAGGGCATCCGCGTGACCCGCCTCGGCAAGCGCCACAAGGCCGAGCCGACCGTCAAGTCGGTCACCCCGCGCAACGAGACGGTGTATTGGGTCGGCGCCGCCGGCGCGGCCCAGGACGCCGGAGAGGGTACCGATTTCCACGCGGTGGCCAACGGTTATGTCTCGGTGACGCCCCTGCAGATCGACCTGACCCACGTCGCCCAGATCGCCAGCATCGGCGACTGGCTGGGCCGATGAGCAGCGAGGTCCTGCGCGCGGCCCTGCAGACGGCCCAGCGGGCGAGGGCGCGCATGATCGAGCGCCTGCGCGAGCAGGGCATCCGCGACGAGGGGGTGCTCGCCGCGATGATGGCCGTACCACGCCAGCTCTTCGTCGAGGAAGCGCTGGCCAGCCGCGCCTACGAAGACACCGCGCTGCCCCTTGGCCTGCAGCAGACCATCTCCCAGCCCTTCGTCGTGGCGCGGATGATCGAGATCCTCCGCGCCGGGCGCGAACTCGGCAAGACCCTCGAGGTCGGCACCGGCTGCGGCTACCAGGCGGCGGTCTTGTCCCACGTGGCGACCGAGGTCTATTCGGTCGAGCGCCTGCGGCCGCTGCTCGATCGCGCGCGGCTCAACCTGCGTCACCTGCGCCTGCCCAACGTGCGCCTCAAGCACGCCGACGGTAGCGCCGGCCTCAAGGAGGCGGCGCCCTACGATTCGATCATCGTGGCGGCGGCGGCGCCCAAGGTGCCGCCGGCCCTGACCGAGCAGCTCGCCGAAGGCGGGCGCCTGATCCTGCCGGTGGGGTGCGGCGAGCAGACCCTGGTGCTCGTCGAGCGCACCTTCCGCGGCCTCCGTGAAACACGCCTGAACGCAGTGCGCTTCGTGCCGCTGCTGCCCGGCACCGAATGATTGATCCCCACTACGCATGATGTTGTCCCGCTCCAGTCTCAGCAGCCTTCTCATCGTCCTCACGCTGGCCGCCTGTGCCACCAAGGCGCCAGTTCCCGTGACGGAACGCAGCCGCTCCGGGGCCGTGACTGCGCCGGCCGAGACGGCTGCCCCGCCGCGGGTCGCGCGCCCGGGCCATTACATCGTCAAGCCCGGCGACACCCTGATCCGCATCGCCCTCGACCACGGCCAGAACTACCGGGACATCGCCGCCTGGAACGGCCTGGAGAACCCCAACCTGATCGAAGTGGGCCAGGAGCTGCGGGTGGTCCGCCCCGAAGCCCCGGCCGCGAGCCGGCCCGCTGCATCGTCGACCGCCGAGACCCGCCCCGTTGCGCCGGCTGCAGCGGTGCCCGCTGCTCCGGCCGACGGTGTCCGCCGGGAGCCCAAGGGGGGCAAGCTGCCGTATTCCGAGCAGGCCTGGGCCCAGGCCCAGAAGCCCGATGCGCCGCTCGTCGTGGCCAAGGTCGAGCCCAAGCCCGAGGTGAAGCCGGACGCCAAGCCCGAGGCCAAGCCTGAGTCGAAGCCCGAACCCAAGCAGGAGCCCGCCGGCAACGGCGACAAGATAGACTGGGCCTGGCCAGCGTCGGGCAAGGTCATCGCAGCCTTCAACGAAACCTCCAGCAAGGGCGTCGATCTGGCCGGCAAGCCGGGCGACCCGGTGCTGGCTGCGGCTGGCGGCCGCGTCGTTTATGCCGGCACGGGCTTGCGTGGCTATGGCAAACTTGTCATCGTCAAGCACGACAATAGTTTCCTAAGCGCCTACGCCCACAACCAGAGCCTGCTGGTCAAGGAGGGTCAGGCGGTGAGCAAGGGCCAGAAGATCGCCGAGCTGGGCGATACCGACAGTGACCGCCCCAAGCTGCACTTCGAGATCCGCCGGCAGGGCAAGCCGGTGGACCCGAGCAAGTACCTCCCGCCGCGCTGACAGGCTGGCGGGTCGGGAAGCCTGGGGGCGGTCTGCACCAATAGCGCCGGCGTCACGCGCCGGCTTGGGCTAACTCTGAGCGAAAGAGGGCTGCATGTACGATCCGGCTGTGCCTGAGGAACTGGATAGCGCCGAACACGACTTGCCACCCGAGGTGGAGGTCTTCTTCGAGCCGCCTGCGCAGCCGCCCGATACCGAATTCCTCGGCGACGTCACCCAGCTGTATCTCAACGAGATCGGTGCCAACCCCTTGTTGACGGCCGAGGAAGAGCTGGCCCTCGCGCGGCGCCTGCGCGCCGGTGATTTCCCGGCCCGCCAGACGCTCATCGAGCGCAACCTGCGCCTCGTCGTGAATATCGCCAAGCACTACCTCAACCGCGGCATCCCGCTGCTCGACCTGGTCGAAGAGGGCAACCTCGGCCTCATCCACGCCCTCGAGAAGTTCGACCCGGAGCGCGGTTTCCGCTTCTCCACCTACGCCACCTGGTGGATCCGCCAGAACATCGAGCGGGCGATCATGAATCAGTCGCGCACCATCCGCCTGCCGGTGCATGTGGTCAAGGAGCTCAACCAGGTGCTGCGCACCACGCGCCAGCTGGAGGCGATGCGCAACGGCGACGCCACCGTCGACGACGTGGCCCGGCGCATGGACCGATCGGTGGACGAAGTGCGGGCGATCCTCGCCCTCAACGAGCACACTGCGTCCCTCGATGCGCCCCTCGACATCGACCCGACCCTGTCGATCGGCGAATCCCTCGCCGATGAGGACGCCGAGACCCCTGAGGTGCAGATCCAGGATCTCGAGGTCGAAACCCTGGTCCGGGAGTGGATCGGCCAGCTCAGCGAGAAGCAGCGCATGGTCATCCGCCACCGCTACGGCATCGACGAGTGCGAGGTGCAGACCCTCGAGGAGCTCGCCGACACCCTCGAACTCACCCGCGAACGGGTGCGCCAGATCCAGCTCGAGGCCCTCGGCCAGCTGCGCCGCATCATCAAGCGTCGAGGGGTTTCCAAGGACGTGCTGCTGTAGGCCGTCGCCGGCGTCCATCATTATCGTTGCACGAAAGATTCAAGCATGAGCGAGGCCCTTCGCGTCTATCACAACGCCCGTTGCTCCAAGAGCCGTGCCGCCTGCCAGCTGCTGGAGGAGCGGGGGCTCGGCTTCGAGGTGGTCGAATACCTTAAAACACCGCCCAGCCGTGAGGAGCTCGCCGCCGTGCTCGCCAAGCTGGGCATGAAGGCCGAGTACATCGTTCGCAAGGGCGAGGATGTCTATGAAGCGGAGTTCAAGGGGCGCACGCTGTCCGAGGCCGAGTGGCTGGACGCGCTGGTGGCGCACCCGGTCCTCATCGAGCGGCCCATCGTGGTGCGCGGCACGCGTGCGGTGATCGGGCGCCCGCCCGAGAAGGTGCTGGAGCTGCTGTAGCTTCAGCCTGCTGAAGATCGCGCCAGGGCCGGTTTGCCGCCCTGGCAGGCGACCTTATCTGGCGCGGGCCTGGGTATCCCGGGCGCTGGCGGCCGCCCGGGCCGCCTTCACCGCCTCGCCGAGCTGGAACACCGACATGGCGTAGAAGCTGCTGCGGTTGTAGCGGGTGATCACGTAGAAGTTCTGGTAGCCGAGCCAGTACTCGCTGTCCTGGCCGGGCGTCACCAACTCGACGAAAGCGGCCTTGCCTGTGGCTTCTGCGCCGCCCGCTGCGCGCACGCCGTGGCTGGCCAGGGTGGCCGCGTCGAAGGCCGGCGTGATGTCGTTGGCGAGGAGCGGCGCCAGGTTGATGTCGGCGTCCAGGCTGGCACGCACCGCCACCGGCCCGCCGGCTTCCCAGCCGTGCATCTGCATGTAGCGCGCCACGCTTCCGATGGCGTCCTTCGGGCTGCCGAGCAGGTCGATCTGCCCGTCGCCGTCGAAATCCACCGCATAGTTGCGCACGCTGCTCGGCAGGAACTGCGGCAGGCCGAGGGCGCCGGCGTAGGAGCCTTGATAGTCGAGCGGGTCGCGGTGCTGCTCGCGGGCCATCAGCAGCAGCGATTCGAGCTCGCCCCGGAACAGCTCGGCCCGGCGCGGGTAATCGAAGGCCAGCGTGGCAAGGGCCGAGACGGCCTGGAAGTTGCCCGTGTTGCGCCCATAGATGGTTTCCATGCCGATGATGCCGACGATGATCTCCTCGGGGACGCCGTATTTTTCGCTGGCGGCACGGATGGTGTCGGCGTGGCGATCCCAGAAGGCCACGCCGGCCTTGATGCGCACCGGCTCGATGAAGCGGCCGCGGTAGCGCTGCCACGAGCGCACGCCGGGGTCTTTGGGCGGCGAGATGTACTTGATGACCGACGGCAGGTACTCGGCCCGCCGGAAGATGTAGGTGAGGGCGTCCTTGTCGAAGCCGTGGCGCTGCTGCATCTCCTCGATGAACTGCTGGGCTTCCGGCCGGTCGGCGTAGCGTTCGGAGGCGTGGCCGGAGGCGGCAGCGGCGAGGCCGGCGAGCAGGGTGAGCGCGCGCAGGGGGCGGGAGAGGGCGGTCTTCATCGGGGGCGGAACTTCCTGGATGTGTGGTGAAATCGCTGCAGCAGGGTGGCGTCGGCGGGGGCGGGGCCGTAGCGTAGCCGGGCGTAGTCGGCGGCAATCGAGGCGAGCTCGGGCGCGGTTTCGGGCGCCTCCCTGGCAATCCGCCCGGCGTAGTCGAGGGGGCCTTCCCAGGCATGGCGGGGGTGGCCCGCGGCGGCGAGGCGGCGGCACACGCGCGACCAGCTGCGGTCGATGGCATCGCCTGGCCTCACGCGGCGCAGCGCCCACAGGGTGAGGCCACCCATCACGACGGCAGTGCCGCCGGCCATCAGTGCGGTGAGGCTCTGCCAGCCTGTATCGCCGAAACCGAGGCTGGCGACGAGCTCCCGCTGGCGGGCCGGATTGTACCCGAGAACCCACTGGTTCCAGCGGTTGTTGACGGCGTCCACGCGGTCGCGCAGGGCGCGCAGCCAGGGTAGGTCACTGCGCGCCAGCAGGGGCAGCCGGGCCGTGTCGGGCAGGGCCGCGGCGAGGCCTCCGTCGATGCGCCGGGGGGCGCTGGCGGCGGTCGGGTCGACCCGCAGCCATCCCCTGGCTTCAAGCCACACCTCGGCCCAGGCGTGGGCGTCGGACTGGCGCACGACGAGGGTGCCGTCCACCGGGTTGATCTCGCCGCCCTGGTAGCCGGTGACGACCCGCGCCGGCACGCCGGCGGCCCGCATCGTGACCACAAAGGCGGCGGCGAAGTGCTCGCAGAAGCCCTGCCGGGTGTCGAACAGGAAGCTGTCCACGTCGTCCCGGGACAGCGGCGCGGGGGCCAGTGTGTAGGCCAGCCGGCTGTCGCGGAAGTGGCGGATAGCCAGCGCGGGGATGTCTTCGGTGTGCCCGGCGGCCGCGCGCAGCCGTTCGCCCAGGGCGCGGGTGCGTGGGTTGAAGCCGGGCGGGAGCGCCAGCGCTTCCTGAAGGATGCGTGGGTCTTCGGCCAGCCCGACCGGCGTGGCCGGGTGGGCCACCAGCTCGAGACGCAGCCGGCTTCGCACCGGCTCGCGGGACAGCAGCCGGAAGTCGTCGCCATACACGAGGCCGCCCGCCGGGCCGGGGAAGTCCATGGCCAGCAGCCAGTGCTGGTTGTGGGGCTCCAGCGTGAGGGTGTAAGGGCGGGCGATGCCGCTACTCTGGTAGAAGGGCTGGTCCTGCCGCCGGCTCGGGCCGGGGCGCCAGCTGCGGCCGTCGAAGCGGGTCAGCACGGGGCCGCGCCAGTAGCGCTCGGCGGGGGGCGGCGGGTCGCCCTCGAAGGCGGCGCGGAAGGCGATCGCCCCGGACTCGCTGACCCGCGCGATGTCCCCCGGCCGCATGTCGTCGGAGAGCCCGCTGACCGCGCTGTGGGCGTCGGCGGGTAGCCCCCACAGGGGGCCCTGGACCCGGGGGAACAGCAGGAACAGCACCAGCATCAGAGGCAGGGCCTGGAGAAGCAGGCGCGCGGCCGCCGCGGCGCGCGGGGCGAAGGCCTCGGCGCGGCCCTGGAGGGCCAGCAGCGTGCCGATGCTGGCGAAGGTGCCGAGGAGTGCGATCGCTGCGATCGCCATGTTCTGCTGGTAAAGGAACTGTCCCAGCTGCATGAAGAAGCTCAGCAGGACCGCTGCCCGGGCATCCCGCAGGCTGTCGGTCTCGAGCAGCTTGAGACTGAGCAGCCCGGCCAGCAGCGCGATGCCGGGTTCCTTGCCGAAGAATTGGTGGAACTCCAGCAGTACCGCGCCGACGACGCCCGCTGCCATCAATACGAGCAGGCTGCGGTGAGGCAGGCGGCTGCCGCGCTGGTTTATGAAACCCCGCCAGACGAGCAGCAGCGCGCACAGGGCACTGATGGCCGGGGGCAGGTGGCTGGCGTGGGGGGCCAGGGTGAGCGCCGAGCCGGCCAGCAGCCAGCCGACCTGGTCACGACGCAGGCTGGGCATGGGCGGTGGGCAGCTCGAAAAGGGCAAGGGCGGCGAGGCAGGCATGGCGATGGGCACCTCCCGTTGCTGGCGGGAGCTCTAGGCCGGGCAGGCGGAGGCCGTACTCGATGCCGGCGGCGTCCGCATCGACGACCCAGCGCGCGAGCGTCGACAGGCGGGCTTCGGTGCCCGTGCCGGGCGGGAGTTGCTGCCAGTCCAGCCACAGCCGCTGGCTGCCGCCACCGTCGAATTCCTTGGTACGCCAGGGGCCGCCGCGGGCGACCGTCTTCCAGGCGACGTGGCGGGGCGAGTCGCTCGCCTGGTGATGGCGCAGGCCGGCAAAGTCGTCCCGGCCGCGGCCCTGGGCGTTGCTGCCGGGCTGCGCGTCGCCGGCGTGGTAGAAGGGCGGTGCGTCGGCGGCCGGGGTGGGGTAGACCAGGCAGCGCTGATCGGGCTGGAAGAGGCTCCAGGCCCGGATGAGGCCCAGCGGGTGGCGGGTTTCCAGGTGCAGGCGCGGGAGTTGCAGCCAGCCCCGCCGATGGGTCGGGATGGTGACGACGGGCATGCGGCTGGCTTCTGGGGCGATGTCGAAGGCCGCCTCGTCGCTGCCACCGCCGCGAGGCCACAGCTGGAGGCCGAGCCGGGGGCGCAGGCTGGGGTTGTGGAGCTGCACGCCGAAGCGGGCCGCCTCGCCGCAGAACACGGCTTCGCTGCGCCCCGGGCTCACGGTTAGATCGACCAGGTTGCGGAAGGCGTGATGGATGCTCACCCAGGCGATGCCGCCGATCAGGAAGGTCAGCGCGAAGCCAAGGCTGAGGTTGTAATTGATGGAGGCCAGCAGCATCACCAGAAGCGTCAGCGCGAGGGCCAGCCCGAAGCCGGTGGGGAGCACGAAGATGCGTCGCTGCCCGAGGCTGATCGGCCCGGCCTCGGGCCCGTCGACCCGGAAGAGCCAGCGCTGGAGGCGCGTTCCGATGGCGCCGGCGATGGCGGCCCGGCTCGCTGTCATGGCAGCGGCACGGCCTCGACGAGCCGGCGGGCGAGGGCGTCGGGCCCCAGCGGTGTGTCGCCGGTGGCGCGCAGGCGGTGGCCGGCCACGGCGGGCAATACCGCCTGCACATCTTCCGGCAGGACGTGGTCGCGCCCGCCGAGGAGCGCCCAGGCCCGCGCCGCCGCGAGCAGCCCGAGCCCGGCCCGGGGCGACAGGCCGAGGGAGAAGCCGGCGCCGGCGCGGCTGTGTTCCAGCAGGGCCTGGACGTAATCGAGCAGCCGGGGCCCGACGTGGACCTGTCGGGCGGCCTCGAAGAGGCTGTCCAGTTCGCCTGCCTGGAGCTCGGTGGGCAGGTGTGCGACGAGCTCGCGCCTGTCCTCGCCGGCCAGCAGGGCGCGCTCGGCGGCGCGGTCGGGGTAGCCCAGCGAGATGCGCATCAGGAAGCGGTCGAGCTGGCTTTCGGGGAGCGGGAAGGTGCCGATCTGGTCGGCCGGGTTCTGGGTCGCGATCACGAAGAAGGGCTCGGGCAGCCGCCAGGTCTGGCCTTCGGCGCTGATCTGGCGTTCCTCCATCGCTTCGAGCAGGGCGCTCTGGGCCTTCGGAGTGGCGCGGTTGATCTCGTCGGCGAGGAGCAGCTGGGCGAACACCGGGCCGGGGTGGAAGCGGAAGCTGGCGTCGCGCTGGTCGAAGACGGACACCCCGATGATGTCGGCCGGAAGCATGTCGCTGGTGAACTGGATGCGCTGGAACTGCAGGCCGAGGAGGCGCGCGAGGACGTGGGCGAGGGTGGTCTTGCCGACGCCGGGGATGTCCTCGATGAGCAGGTGCCCGCGGGCGAGGATGCAGGCCAGGGCGAGGCGGACGGCATGCTCCTTGCCGAGGATGATGCGGCTGGCTGCCTCGGTGAGGCGGCGGGCGATACGACTTGGCATGTCTTGGGCTTTTTTCGGAGTCGGGTTAGGCGGATAATGATTCCACAATAGGAGGCTCGGCAGAGACATGCCGAGGTGGTTCCGTGAGCATTGGAACTCCGGGGAGCGGTGGCGTTCGCCGCAACTCGCAATAATCAACGCATCGATGTCTCGGAAGAGGGCAGGGAGAGTTTATGACGAGTACGGCATTCATCACGCATCGAGACTGCTGGCTGCACAACATGGGGGAGCATCACCCCGAGTCGCCGGAACGTCTGGCGGCCATCAACGACCGCCTGATCGCGGCAGGGCTGGATATGTATCTGTCGTTCCACGATGCGCCCCTGGCGACGGTGGAGCAGCTCTCCCGGGCGCATCCGCGGGAGCACGTCGACGAGATCCTGGCGAGCGTGCCCGAGCACGGCATCCGCCACCTCGACCCCGACACAGCGATGAGTCCCGGCACGATGAAGGCCGCGCTGCGCTCGGCGGGGGCAGGCGTGCTGGCCACCGATCTGGTGTTGTCCGGCGAGGTCGAGAACGCCTTCTGTGCGATCCGTCCGCCAGGCCATCATGCCGAGGCGGCCAAGGCGATGGGTTTCTGCTTCTTCAACAATGTGGCGGTGGCGGCCCGGCATGCGCTTGAAGAGCATGGCCTCAAGCGTGTCGCGGTGGTCGATTTCGACGTTCATCACGGCAACGGCACCGAGGATATCTTCAAGGACGATCCCCGCGTGCTGATGGTCAGCATCTTCCAGCACCCGTTCTACCCCTACAGCGGTGCCGACAACCCGGCGCCAAACATGGTCAACGTGCCGATCAAGGCGGGTTCGCGGGGCGATGTGTTTCGCGAGATCGTCACCGACATCTGGATGCCGGCCCTGCGCAACCACGCACCCGAGATGATCTTCATCTCGGCAGGCTTCGACGCCCACTACGAGGACGACATGGGCTCCCTGGGCCTGGTCGAGGCCGACTACATGTGGGCCACCGAGCAGCTCAAGAAGGTGGCCGCCGAGTCGTCCGGCCGGCGCATCGTGTCGATGCTCGAAGGTGGTTATTCGCTGTCCTCGCTGGCCCGCAGCGTCGTGGCCCACATCAAGACGCTGGCCGACCTCTGAAGGCATCTTCCCGGATCCGCCCCTCGATGCCCCGCACTGCGGGGCTTTTCGTAACAGGCATTTGCGCCTGGCTAGCCTTCGGGAAGTGATTCGGTACAATAGCCATCTTTCCATCTATTCCCGACAGCCCATGATTACCGGTTCGATTGTCGCCATCGTCACGCCGATGCAAGAAGATGGCAGCTTGGATCTTCCTCGTTTCCGCAGTCTCATCGACTTTCACATCCAGGAAGGTACCGACGGCATCGTCGTGGTCGGCACCACCGGTGAGTCCCCCACGGTCAACGTGGAAGAGCACTGCGAACTCATTCGTGTGGCGGTCGAGCACTCGGCGGGTCGCATTCCGGTGATCGCCGGCACCGGCGCCAACTCCACCAGCGAGGCCATCGAGCTCACAGAGTTTTCCCGCAAGGCGGGTGCGGTGGCGGGCCTGTCGGTTGTTCCCTATTACAACCGTCCGACCCAGGAAGGCATGTACCGGCACTTCCGGACCATCGCAGAGGCCAGCCCGCTGCCGATGATCCTCTACAACGTGCCGGGCCGCACCGTGGCGGATCTGTCCAACGACACTGCGCTGCGCCTTGCCGAAGTCCCGAACATCATCGGCATCAAGGACGCGACCGGCAACATCGACCGCGCCTGCGACCTCGTCGCCCGGGCTCCCAAGGATTTCGCCCTCTACACCGGCGACGACATGACGGCGATGGCCTTCATCATGCTGGGCGGGCACGGCACCATCTCGGTCACCGCCAACGTGGCGCCGCGCCTGATGCACGAGATGTGTGTGGCGGCAGCCAAGGGTGACGGCCTGCTGGCACGGGATCTCAACGCCAAGCTCGTCGGCCTGCACCGTCACCTGTTCTGTGAGGCCAACCCGATTCCGGTCAAATGGGCCGTCGAGCGGATGGGCCTGATCGGCGGCCATATCCGCCTGCCGCTCACGCCGCTGTCCGAATCCTGTCAGCCGCGGGTGCTCGACGCCTTGCGCCAGGCAGGCATCGAAGTTTGACGAAGTTCGAGTCAGTGAGTCTGTCTTTCCCACCCCGAGGGTCACGCATGCAAAGCCGAAAGCTGACATCCGGTGCGGCGGTCGTTGTCTCGATCGCCCTGGCCGGGTGTTCCGGTTCCTTGCTGGAATCCAAGAAAATCGACTACAAGAGCGCGGCCGCCACTGCCGCGCTGCCCTCCCTGGAAGTTCCCCCTGACCTCACCACGCCAACGGCGGACAGCCGTTATGCGGTGCCCGACGTGAGCCCCAGGGGCTCTGCCACGTTCTCTGCTTACAGCGCGGAGCGCGGTGGCCAGCCCGCGGCAACTGCCGGCCCTGCAGCCGCCAAGCCGGTCGCCGTGGTGCCCCAGTCCGCCGACAAGATGCGTGTCGAGCGCTCGGGCTCCCAGCGCTGGCTCGTCGTTCAGGGCTCGGCCGAGAAGCTGTGGCCCCAGATGCGGGAGTTCTGGCAGGAGAACGGCTTCATCCTGAGCGTGGATCGCCCGGAAATCGGTGTGATGGAAACCGATTGGGCCGAGAACCGCGCCAAGATCAACAGCGACGTGATTCGTCGTACCTTGGGCAAGGTCCTCGACAGTCTTTATTCCACCCCCGAGCGTGACAAGTTCAGGACCCGTGTCGAAACCGGTGCCGAGGCCGGCCAGGTGGAGATCTACATCAGCCACCGCGGCATGATGGAAATCTACCCGGACGAAGCCAAGAACCGCACGATCTGGCAGCCGCGCCCCGCCGATCCGGAGCTCGAGGCCGAGTTTCTGCAGCGCCTGATGATTCATCTCGGTGCAGACGAGGTGCGTGCCAAGGCGCAGATGGCAGTCCAGCCGAAGGCCGAGAAGGCTCGCCTGCAGGGCGCATCTGGCAGCGTTTCGGCGCTGCAGCTCGAGGAGGGTTTCGATCGCTCCTGGCGTCGGGTGGGTCTGGCTCTTGATCGCGTCGGCTTCACCGTGGAGGACAGGGATCGTTCGCAGGGGCTGTACTACGTCCGCTACGTGGACCCGGAAGCCGATGTCCGCAAGAAGGACGACGAAGGCATTCTCTCGAAGCTTGCCTTCTGGCGCAGCAGCAAGCCGGCGGTGCAGGCGGGCAGTCAGTACCGGATCTACGTGAAGGGCGCAGACAGCGCCACTTCGGTGCAGGTGCTCACCCGCGAGGGCGGTGTCGATACATCCGAGTCG
>JAEUNU010000227.1 GCA_016789125.1 Zoogloea sp.
CACCGAGATCGCCGAGGCGAGCCAGGAGCAGAGCGGTGGCATCGAGCAGGTGACCCAGGCGGTGGGCCAGATGGACGAGGTCACCCAGCAGAACGCCGCCCTCGTGGAAGAGGCCGCCGCGGCAGCCGAGAGCCTGCAGGAGCAATCCCAGTCCCTTGTCCAGTCCGTATCGCTGTTCCGCCTCGACGCCCGCGCCCCGACATCGCTGGGGACCGGCCGCCCGTGGGCCGCAGAGGCCAACGCGAAGCCTTCGGCCCTGCGGGTCACCCCCTTGCCTTCACGTCAGGCCAAGGCGGCCGTAAAGATCGGCTCGCCCTTGCCGAAGATCAAGCAGCAGCGAGCGTCGAACCTGGCCGAGGAAGAGTGGGAAGAGTTCTGAACGCGCAGCGCCTGAACAAGAAAACTGATGCATGCCGGTCGTGCGCCTGGAGCGCCGTGACGGTGCCCCAAGCGTGACAGCCTGGCCCTGGCCTGGAAGGAAGAGCACATGAAAATCAACTTGCCTGTAACCCAGCACGAAGTCGAGCTGCAGGAGCACACCCTGATCGTCTCGAAGACCGATCTCAAGGGGCAGATCACCTACATCAACCGGGACTTCCTGCAGATCAGCGGCTTCTCCGAAGACGAGCTGATCGGCCAGTCACACAACATCGTGCGCCATCCCGACATGCCCGTGGAGGCCTTCGAGGATTTCTGGCGCGCCCTGAAGGCCGGGCGTCCGTGGGTCGGGCTGGTGAAGAACCGCTGCAAGAACGGCGACTACTATTGGGTCGAGGCGCATGCCGCGCCCATCGTCGAGGATGGCAAGATCACCGGCTATCTTTCGGTACGCCGCAAGGCGGCGCAGGCGGATATCAAGGCCGCGGAAGCCGCCTATGCGCTTTTCCGTGACGGCAAGGCCGGTGGCCTGATGATCCGCGACGGAAAGGTCGTCAAGGGCGGGCTGGTCGGTGCCGTGCGCAGCGGACTGGCCAATCTGAAGGTCCGCAACGTATTGCTGCTGGCGATGACGATCCTGACCACGATCGTCCTGGCCCAGGGCTACCTCGGCATTGCCAATGTCGGCGAAGCCCACGACGCCACCGAAAACCTCTACCAGAAGCGGCTCAAGCCCTCGGTTGCGCTGGCCGACATGGCCGCCGTCCAGAGCGAGGCGCGTTCCCAGGTCATGCTGGCCTTGCTGCATGCTCCGGAGAACCCCGCCAGCAAGCTTCACGATCATCCGCTCAGCGCTCATCTGGACGCCCTCGATAAAGCCATCGGGGAAGGCGAGCGGCTGCGCAAGGTCTATGCCGAGCATGTGGCTGCGACCGCTCCCGAGCATCAGGCTCTGTTCGCAGGCTTCGTCGAGGCGGCAGACGCATTGGTCAGCCGTGGCCTGCGTCCGGCCCGTGAGGCCCTGCAGGGCGGGCGTTTCGAAGAGGCTAACAGCATCGTGCTGGCCGAGATCAATCCGCGCTTCAAGGCTGCCGCTGAAGGTGCCCGCAAGCTCCAGGAGTTCCAGGTCCAGCAGGCCGATGAGCAGATCCAGCAGGAGGCGGCGGCCTTCCGCGAGACGGTGACGATGACGATTGTCGGGGTGGTGATTGCGGCGGTCTTCGCGCTGATCCTGACCTGGTTCCTGGTGCGACGCATCGTCGGCCCGCTGCGGAGCGCGATCGCCGCTTTCGAGCAGATTGCCCGAGGCAACTTCCGGGCGCCGGTGGATATTGGCCGGCGTGACGAGATCGGCCTGGTGCTCGAGGGACTGGAGGCCATGCAGACCCGCCTGGGCTTCGATGTCGCCGAGGCGCGTCTGGTTGCCGACGAGATGGCCCAGATCAAGGTCGGTCTGGATACCGTCGAGACCAACGTGCGGATTGCCGATGCCACTGGGCGGGTGATCTACGCCAACCCCGCGCTGCTGAAAACGATCCGCAGCATCGAGGGCCAGATTCGCCTGCACGCGCCGGGCTTCAGCGCTGACAATTTCGTCGGCAGCAGCATCGGCCGGCTCTATCCCGATTCGGACGCGGCCCTGGCGCGTCTGGCCAGCCTGACCGCGGTTTCCCGCACTCAGATGGAGATCGGCGGGCGGACCTTCGATGTGGTCACCAGCCCCATCATCGGCGCGACGGGCGAGCGCCTCGGCTCGGTGGGCGAGTGGCGTGACCGCACCGATGAGCTGGCCGCCGAGCGGGAGATCAACGCGATGGTGTCCGCTGCCGCGGATGGCGACTTCTCGATCCGTGCGACAACCGAGGGCCGCAGCGGGTTCTTCCTCGACATGGCGCAGGGCATGAACCGCCTGATGGAAGGCGTGGCGAGCAGCCTCAACGACCTTGCCCGTGTGCTCAACGCGATCGCGAAGGGCGACCTGACGGAGAAGATCACGGCCGACTACGGCGGCACCTTCGGCCAATTGAAGGATGACACGAACACCACGGTGGAGCGTCTGCGCGAGGTGGTGGGCCAGATCAAGGAAGCGTCGGAATCGATCAACACGGCGGCCCAGGAAATCGCGGCGGGCAACTCGGACCTCTCGGCGCGTACCGAAGAGCAGGCGAGCAGCCTCGAGGAGACGGCCAGCTCGATGGAGCAGCTCAACGCGACGGTGCGGCAGAACGCCGACAACGCGCGCCAGGCGCGGGAGCTGGCGAGCTCGAGCAACGCGGTGGCGGAGCAGGGCGGCGAGATGGTGAACCGGGTGGTGGGCACGATGGGCTCGATCCAGGAAAGCTCAAAGAAGATCTCGGACATCATCGGCGTGATCGACTCGATCGCCTTCCAGACCAACATCCTTGCGCTCAACGCGGCGGTCGAAGCGGCGCGTGCGGGCGAGCAGGGGCGCGGTTTTGCGGTGGTGGCGAGCGAAGTGCGCAGCCTGGCGCAGCGTAGTGCGCAGGCCGCACGGGAGATCAAGGCGCTGATCGCCGACAGCGTGGACAAGGTGGAAGACGGGGCGAAGCTGGTGAACGAAGCGGGCCAGACGATGGAAGAGGTGGTGACGAACTTCCAGAAGCTGTCGGCGCTGGTCACCGAGATCGCCGAGGCGAGCCAGGAGCAGAGCGGTGGCATCGAGCAGGTGACCCAGGCGGTGGGCCAGATGGACGAGGTCACCCAGCAGAACGCCGCCCTCGTGGAAGAGGCCGCCGCGGCAGCCGAGAGCCTCGAAGAGCAGTCGCGCAGCCTGGTCCGGGCGGTTGCGATGTTCCAGCTCGATGCTGGCGGGCGCGCTCTGGGCAGTGCCATGCCCAAGTCCGTCCCCGACAACGTGGCGCGTCTGCCCGAGCGCCCGGTGCGCCCCGGCGGGGTGCCGTCGCGTACCGTCATGCCGAAAGTGAAGCGCGCTTCTGGCGCAGCCAACGAGGTCGATGATGAATGGGAAGAGTTTTAAGGCGCCGGCCATGAGCGAAAAACCCGCCTCCCCCCGCCTGTCGGCAGCTTCTCCCCCGGCCCGCGCCCCTGCGCCCCGGGCCGCCCCGCAGCGGCCCGTCCTGCCGACCGTGGCCACGCCGGAGCGCGAGTTCGCGTTCTCCTCTGCCGACTTCGAGCGGGTGAGGGCCCTGATCTACAAGCATGCCGGCATCTCCCTGTCGCCGGTGAAGCAGGACATGGTTTATAGCCGCCTGGCGCGGCGCCTGCGTGCCCGCGGCGACAAGACCTTCGCCGAGTATCTCGACCGCGCCGAGCGCGAGCCGGCGGAGTGGGAAACCTTCGTCAACAGCCTCACGACCAACCTCACTTCGTTCTTTCGTGAGGCGCATCACTTCGACATTCTCGCCGAGCGCCTGAAGAAGCACACCGGGCGCAACCCGCTGCGGATCTGGTGCAGCGCCGCGTCCACCGGCGAGGAGCCCTACAGCCTCGCCATCACGGCCTGCGAGGCTTTCAACTCGATGACGCCGCCGGTGCAGATCGTCGCCACCGACATCGACACCAATGTGCTCACCACCGCCCGGAGCGGTGTGTACGGAATGGACCGGGTCGAGCGCCTGTCCCGGGAGCGGATGCAGCGCTTCTTCCTGAAGGGTACGGGTGGCCAGGCAGGCTTCGCCCGGGTACGCCCCGAGCTGCAGCGCCTGATCGAATTCAAGCGGATCAACCTGCTCGATCGCAACTGGGCGTTGCAGGGGCCCTTCGACATCATGTTCTGCCGCAACGTGATGATCTACTTCGACAAGCCGACCCAGTACGACATCCTCAAGCGCTTCGTGCCGCTTCTCAAGCCGGACGGCCTGCTGTTTGCCGGGCACTCCGAAAGCTTCCTGCACGCCGCAGATATTTTCCGTTCCCTCGGGCGGACGGTTTACGAAAGGACGGACGCCCGTGAGCGTTGAACCTGGATATCTGGAACATCTGGCGACAAACCGTTATTTCGATCGCACTTTCGACTGCGATGCAGTGAAAGTCCTGCCGGGAGAATACTTCGTCACCACGTCGGATATCCTGCTGGTCACGGTTCTGGGGTCTTGCGTGACCGCTTGCATCCGTGATCGGGACAAGGGTTTGGGCGGAATGAATCATTTCATGCTGCCCGATGCGAGTGAAGGCGGTATGCTGTCGTCGTCCGCGCGATATGGTGCATATGCAATGGAGGTCCTGCTCAACCACCTGCTCAAGCTTGGTGCGCGGCGCACCAGCCTGGAGGCCAAGGTCTTCGGCGGTGGGCAGGTGCTGGCCAGCCTGACCCAGACCCAGGTGGGCGAGAAGAACGCCCAGTTCGTCCTCGACTATCTGCACACCGAACGCATACCCATCGTGGCGCAGGATCTGCTCGATATTTACCCCCGCAAAGTCTACTTTTTTCCGGCAAATGGACGGGTGATGATGAAAAAGCTGGTTCGCGTGAAAAACGACACGCTCATCGAGCGTGAGCGCGAATATCAAGCCCGACTTCGACGCGACAATGTGCAGGGTGACATCGAACTCTTTGGTTGACCGGGGCAGCAAGCCCCGTTCCGGACTGGAAGTTGAACATGGCAATCAAGGTTCTCATCGTCGACGACTCCGCTTTGATGCGCAGTCTTCTGAGCGAGGTCATCAATTCGGCGCCCGATCTCGAAGTGGTCGGTGTGGCACCCGATCCCATTGCAGCCCGGGAGATGATCAAGACTCTCGCTCCCGACGTGCTGACGCTGGACATCGAGATGCCCAAGATGGACGGCCTCGACTTCCTGTCGCGCCTGATGCGGCTGCGGCCAATGCCAGTGGTGATGATCTCGAGCCTCACCCGGAGCGGCTCCGAGGCCACCTTGCAGGCGCTCGAATTGGGCGCGGTGGATTTCCTGCCCAAGCCGAGGATGGATTCGGCGGCCAGCATCGAGGCCTGTCGTGTAGAAATTTGTGAAAAGGTGAGGGCTGCATACAGCGCTCGCCCGAGGGTCCCGGCAAAGCCGTCTGTCACGTCGAAACCCTTGCCGCACGCGCCTTTCGAGGCCCCCCGCAGTAATCCGGGCGGCCTTCCGGAGCGGGTTCTGCAAGAGAAGCTGGTGCTGATCGGCGCCTCGACCGGAGGCACCGAGGCCATCAAGGAAGTGCTATGTTCTTTGCCTGCGAAGGCGCCCGCGATACTGATGGTGCAACACATGCCGGAAATGTTCACCGCGTCTTTCGCCCGGCGGCTGGATGGTCTTTGCCAGCTGCGGGTCAAGGAGGCGGAGCACGGTGAAAAGGTTCAGCCCGGAACGGCCTACCTCGCGCCGGGGCATTCGCACCTCTCGGTGCGGCGGGTGATCGGCGGTTACGTGTGCGAGCTGGCGAGCTCCGAACCGGTGAATCGGCATCGGCCGTCCGTGGACGTGCTGTTCAATTCGGCGGCGAGCCAGGTGGGGGCCAACGCAGTGGGCGTGATTCTCACCGGCATGGGCAAGGACGGCGCCCAGGGGTTGCTGGCGATGCGCAAGGCCGGGGCATGGACGATCGGGCAGGATCAGGAGTCGTGCGTGGTGTATGGGATGCCGCGGGAGGCCGCGACGATTGGCGCCCTCGAAGAGGTGGCATCCTTGAAGGAAATTGGGCAGCGCGTGCTGGCCCGTCTTGGCGGCAGCGAGCGTCGGGGCCTGAGGGCATGATTTGCAGATCAGGCCGGTGGTAAACGGCATAGTTACGAGCATTGAGATAACAAGAGGCAAGCAATGGATACCAGTGTCAGCACCCAGCAGAGTCAGGCCAGAATTCAGCTCTCCGGGCGTTTCGATTTCAACTCCCACCGTGAATTCCGCGACGCGGTGGATCGGGCGCTGGGCAGTCCTGGCACGACCGAGGTGGCGGTGGATCTCGGAAACGTCGCCTATCTGGACAGCTCAGCCCTCGGCATGCTGCTCATGCTGCGCGACAAGGCGAAGAGCTCCGGCAAGACCGTCTGCCTGGCCAATGCCCGGGGCAGCGTGCGGCAGGTGCTCGATATCGCCAACTTCGGCAAGCTCTTTCCGATCGTGTAACAGTGGCGGAGTACGGGGCTGAATCGCTCCTTATTCTCGTTGTCGATGACAATCCCGACGATCTGTTCCTGATCCGTCGGGATCTGCTCGCCCTGGGCCATCGCGTCGTTGGCGTCAGCACCGCCCGGGAAGCGCTCGATCACATCGGCCGCGGCCATCCCGACGTCCTGATGACCGACGTCGGTCTGCCCGGCATGGATGGCATCGAGCTGCTCCAGACCGTCCGTGCCCGGACGGACGGCAGCTGGATTCCGACCCTGGTGTTCACCGGCAGCCTCGACGAGGCGACCCAGATGCGCGCTCTCGAGGCGGGCGCGGACTCCTACCTTTGCAAGCCCGCATCCCGCGAGATGCTGCACGCCAAGCTCGGGGTGATCCTGCGCCTGCGTGCCATGCAGCGCCAGGCGGCAGAGCGCAACCGCGAGCTCGGTCGCTACCGCAGCATGCAGGAGGAAGAGCAGCGGCTGGCGCGCTTCGTGATGGAGCGCTTGATCAACCGCGAGGCGCTCAACGACCCGGTCGTTGCCCATTTCATCGCCCCGGCCGCCGAGTTCAGCGGCGACCTCATCGCCGCCGCCCGCACCCCGGCCAACGTGCTCCATGTGCTGCTGGCCGACGGTGCCGGCCACGGGCTGGCCGCCTCCCTCAATGTCCTGCCGGTCACGGCGCCCTTCTACCGGATGACCGAGCGGGGCTTCGGCATCGACGCCATCGCACGGGAAATCAA